>CAZFXB010000055.1:6741-11188 GCA_964522835.1 uncultured Oscillospiraceae bacterium | reverse complement strand
TTACAAAACATAACTTCTTTCGTCCCGGTAACACTATGGATGGTCGAAAGGCCAGTAAAAAGAAGGAGATGTAGAACTATGAAATCCAACAACAATGCAGTAGTACCCGAGGCCCGTGAGGCACTGGACAAGTTTAAGATGGAGGCAGCCGCTGAGGTGGGCGTCAACCTGAAGGAAGGCTACAATGGCGACCTGACCTCCCGTGAGGCAGGCAGTGTAGGCGGCCAGATGGTTAAGAAGATGATTGAGGCCTACGAAAAGGGCATGAAGTAAGACAAGAAAAACCGGGCGGTAGGGGATGCCTACTGCCTGGTTTTTTATAAAAGAAAGGCCCGTGCTGCAGGAGCAACACGGGCAAGATATAGGTGAAATTATGTACCAAAGTAGCTAAAGTGCATGTAGTCCACAGCACTGCGCCAGATACCCTGAGAGAAGCCGTATTTATTGAAGATCTGTGCAACCTCACCATCGGTGGGGATGGAGTAGGGATCCTCGCCGGGCTTCCAGTAGGAGCCTACCTGGTTGCCGTATCGATCCAGATAATAGTTCTCGTTGGGGTTGATGTCAATGGCTACACCGATGGTGTGCTCCGAGTCGTAATCCCAGCGATAACAGCCGATGGAGTGGATGGGGAACTGCTCCTGGCCATTGTAAATCTCGTCGAAAATTGCAACCACAGTATCAGCGATGTTCTCGTGAACATAGAAGGTAAACTGGCGGGTGTATTTGGTGGTTTTAGTACTGTCGGTAAAATCCCATGCGCTGATGGTAACCGGCACCATGTGCGCCATGGCCTCTTCGTTGGACTTATAATAGTTGCGGTAGCTGTATCCATAGTAGCTGACCACTTCGCCAAAAAGACGCATACACTTCTCTTCGTAGGTTTCAGAGGCAGAGGTCAGATTTGCCTTGCGCTGACAGGTGACTGTTGTGGAGCCGAAATAGCCGTTCCAGGTGTAGCAGTAAACCTCCGCAGTGCCTTCGGAAACAGCCGTTACCACACCATTTTTGTCTACCTTGGCAATGGAGGGATCCTCGGATACCCAGGTAACGGTCTGGTTGGTGGCATCGGTGGGCAACAGCTCATAAACAAGAGAGGTGCTTTCGCCCAGATAGAGATCAACCATTTCCGGAAGCAGAGTCAAAGAAGTAGGGGCTATGGGTGTCTGGTCGGTGTTGCTGGCCATAGAGGATGCAAGACGGCAGAGAATGGTGGCAGCTTCTGCTCGGGTGGTATAGTCCTTGGGACAGAAGGCGTAGGTGCCATCGCCATTCTTTCTGCCGATGAACAGGCCGGTAATGCGCATTGCATCCACAGATGTGACGGCGTAGTTGGCGACAGAAGCGCCATCTGTAAAGGCATCGATAACCGTGTCGGAGACGGGAATCAGACTGTAGTTGTAGATGGACGCATAACGAACCAGAAACACGGCAATTTGCTCACGGGTTACAAATTCATCGGGCATAAACGCACCGCCGCCCATGCCGTTGGCAATACCATAGCGGGTAGCCCAGTTGATATACGGGGCATAGTAGGAGGCGGGATTTACATCTGTATAGAGGTTGCCGAGATACCAATCATCATACATGGCGGGATCAATGCCGCTCATGCGGCCCAGAACGGTTACGAACATACCACGGGTCATATATTCGTTGGGCCGAAACTCAGTATCTGTAACGCCCTTAAAAAGATCCTGCTCCACGGCCCAGGTGATATTCTCATAGCCCCAGTGACTGGAGATATCGGTCATGGCGGATGCGTCGTAGGCGTAAATTTGTGGAAGAAACGTTAGGGCCAGTGTGATGGTCAAAACGAGACTGAGAAGTCTTTTTTTCATACCTGTGCCTCCAATTTTATAAGTACCCAGTTATTATAGCACAAACCGTAGGATTTGACTAGTAACGATTTGTAATCTTTTTGTGGAGATTGTATCAAAACAGGAGGAACCCAAGCCGGGATCCTCCTGTTATCAATCAGATTTAAGGGGCTGGAGTTTCAGGATTGTTACAAAAAGCCTTGCGATATGCGGTGGGGGTAATGCCTTCGTAGCGCTTAAACACCCGGGCCAGGGTCCAGCCGGAGTAGTAGCCCACCTTAGAGGCAATTTCCGAAATGCCAAGATCGGTTTCGTTCAGCAGCTTTTTGGCCTCGGTAAGCCGGGTGGTGTGGAGATAGTCCAGCAGATTCATGCCGGTGTTTTCTTTAAACATCCGGGACAGATAGCTGCGGGATTTGCCCAGACAGTCACAGATGATCTCAACAGAAAGATCAGGCTCCATGTATTTTTTGTTGATTAGATTGATGACCTTGCCGGTGGTGCCGGTATAGTCCGACGGTGCCGCATTGAAGTGATGATCCAGGCTGGCGAAGATTTGGCTGAGACCCTTTTCCACATCCTCCATGGAGGAGAAGGTGTCCAGCCGCATAAAATCGTCTCCGATGTTTCTTCCGTCTTCGCCCAGGGCGTTCATGGGGGTGGCAAGGACATTGGAGGTGGTGTGAAGCCGCATGTTCAGGAACATCTTCACCCGATCCAAATCCTTCTTGCCCCCCTCCTGATAGATGGTGTGGATCCGATCCAGGGTCAACTGAAGCGCAGTAGAAAAATCCTGGGTTACCAGAGCGTTTAAATACTGCTTTTCAATGGAGGGCTCGGGACGCTTGGGGCCGGGGTTAATGCCGCCCTCTGCCCGGACACAGACACCATCGGTGTAAACTGTGTTGGCATCGCCGGAAACCATATCGGTTTCCCGGAACATATCGTGAAGGTGGAAGAGCCCGTCGCAGGTGTCGCTGACGCAGACCCGCAGCTCCAGGCAGAAGTTGTCCTTAATAAACTTAACCGCATCCCGACAGGCGGAGGCCACCTGGGTGATGGTTTTCTGGGTATCCTCGCTGGAGAAATTCAGAAGGAAGGCATAGCGGTCATCCAGGTTGGCAGGGAAACAGGACACCTGTTCCCCCAAAAGCTCAGAGAAGATGGAGGATACGATCAGCCCAACCTGTCCGCCGTCTCTTAAATCACTGGCGTAGTCGGTGAACATGTTTTCATTGCCGGCAGGCCGAACCAGTACCACCATGTAATACTTTCCGTCAAAGTGGAGGTCAAACATGCTGAGTTTACGCTCCAGGGCTTCATTGGGGGTAAAATGCCCCCGCAGCAGCTTCTCTACCATAAGCTCCTGGGCCTGGTAAGTGCGGTGCCGATATCTTCGCTCCAAATCCTGATAGGAGTCTGCCTTCTGTGGCGGCATTCCCATACCGGCAGGAGGTGCCTCGTGGCCCTCACGGATGGGTGCAGCGCCACTTTCCTCTGATGCGGTAAGCAAGGCGTCATAACAAACGGTGTCCTGAGACATGAAACTTCCCCCTAAATGCGATAAAAATGCGGCGAAACCGCAAAAACCTACAAAATGTGCTGTTTTCATTATAGCACAATATAACAAAAAGTAAAGTAAAAGTTCAAATCGTGCGGTTTTTTCGTATAAGAATTACTTTTTTACTTCACAAATGTGTCCTTCTGGGGTACAATGTAGCCTGGAGGTGATATTATGAAGCTGCTGCTTCATATTTGCTGCGCACCCTGCAGCCTGATGTGCATTGAAACGCTCCGGAATCAGGAGGGCCTTAGCCCCGACGGGTTCTGGTTTAATCCCAATATCCATCCATTTACGGAGTATCGTTCCCGGAGAAACTGCCTCCGGGAGTACGCACAGGAGATTCAGCTTCCTTTGCTTGAGAAGAATGACTACGCCCTTCGGCCCTTTATTCGGGAGGTGGCAGGGGACATAGAAAACCGGTGCCTCAAGTGCTATGAGATTCGACTGGGGGAAACTGCAAAATTTGCGGCCGAGAATGGCTACGATGCATTTACCTCTTCTTTGTTTATCAGCCCTTACCAGCGCCACGAGACCATGAAGGAATTGGCTCAGCAGGCAGCGGAGAAGTTTGGCGTACAGTTTTTCTATCGGGATTTTCGGCCCTTTTTTAAGGAGGGGCAGGAGAAAGCCCGTGAAAAGGGATTCTATATGCAGAAATACTGCGGCTGTGTGTTCTCTGAGGAGGAACGGTATATTAAGGCAAAAAAAATTATTCGATAAATGTACCATTCTGGCACAATACATATAAATTGTAGGGTGAATTTTCTGCTTTAATGTGCTATAATGTGACCACATAGACTTTTAGGAGGCGTAATAAATGAAAGATGCAATGATCGTGATTGCTCAGTTCAATCAGCTTCAGAATGCCAAGCTGCTGAAGATCCTAGATGGTCTGACGGATGAGCAGCGGAAAATGGATGTTAAAACCGGCTACACCAAAAACTCCATTCACGGAGCCCTTGACCGCATGGCTGGCACCCTCAGTATGAGCCTGAATATGCTGAAGGACGACGGCCCTGGTGGCCCTGGCGGCCCTGGTGGCCCTGGCGGCCCTGGTGGTCCTGGC
>CAZFXB010000055.1:0-6641 GCA_964522835.1 uncultured Oscillospiraceae bacterium | reverse complement strand
CGGCCCTGGTGGCCCTGGCGGCCCTGGTGGCCCTGGCGGCCCTGGTGGTCCTGGCGGCCCTGGTGGCCCTGGCGGCCCTGGTGGCCCTGGTGGCCCCGGTGCGCCCGGCGGCGGAGAAGAGAAGTATGATATCGATGATTATGAGGCCCTGAAAAAGAAAATTACAGAGACCGACGCTGCCTATGTGGCTGGTTTTGAGGCCATCAGCGAGGAAAAATGCGTGGCTGGCCCCGGCGTGCCTCTTTACGACATGGTGATGAAGGGCATGTTTATCGGCAATTTTGTCCGTGGTGCCATTTGTCAGGCACTAAATTCTGAATTTGGTATCCGTACAGACTTGATTTCTGGGGCACTTTTGTCGTAAAATAAGAGAAAACCAAAAGCCAAGAAATATCCCAAGGAGGAGTTCCGTATGATCGCAGCACTATCTCAGGGCACCCTACAGCGGTTGCCTCAATATCTCATTATGCTCAAGTCCGAGGCCCAGGTGGGGCACAGCTCAGTTACAGCCGATGAGATCGGGGAGGTGGTGCGGGTCAGTCCCTCTCAGGTGCGGCATGATCTCAGCGCCTGCGGAGCAAATCGGGCTCCTGGAGAAAGCTATGATGTGAAGGAACTGACGGCTCTGATTGAGCACGCACTGGGGTATGACGATATCTCCAATGCGGTGATCGTAGGGGCGGGCCAGTTGGGCCGGGCGTTGCTCAGCTACAGCAACTACTCCGACTATGGCGTGGATGTGATCGCTGCCTTTGACGCAGATGAAAGTCTGGTTGGGCGGGAGATCGGTGGTCGGCCTATCCTCTCTATTAAGCGGATGACCAGCCTGTGTCGCCGGATGAAGGTTCATATTGGTATTATCACCGTGCCGGCACTCCATGCCCAGGAGGTCTGTGATAAGCTGGTTGAGGGTGGTATTCAAGCCATCTGGAACTTTGCTCCGGTGCATTTGAAGGTGCCCGACGGGGTTATTGTGAAAAATGAGATCATTGCTGTTTCTCTGGGAGAGTTGTCCAGACAGCTTCAGGAACAGCGGACGAATGGTTAAAACCGGGAGCTGCTGCTTTTGCAGCAGCTCCATTTTATGTATGAAATTGGAGGAATCAACGACCCATGGAACCAGAGCTCTTTTCCCAGGCAGGAATGGAAATTTCCTGCCAGAAGTTTAGCGACCGGCTCAACAGTGAGACGGATGAAAGAGGGACCAGCTTCAACGTGCTGATGAAGTCCCACTATGAAAGTTGTGATTATGAACAGAAAACACTGATTCTGTCCTTCCCGGTGGAGAACTATATGCGAAATCCGGCGGGTGTTATGCACGGCGGTGCTATGGCGGGAGCCATGGACATTGCCATGGGCAGTCTCACCTTTTATTTCAGCGGGGAATACCTGACCCCTACCATCAATATGAACGTATCCTATGAGCGGCCCGGCATTGTGGGGAAGCGGCTCTTTGTGGAGTCTCAGGTGCTGTCCTGCGGAAAAACCATGGCCTACGCCACGGCAAAGGCATGGATGGAGGGGCAGGAGGATAAAATTGTAGGCAGTGCCGCTGGAACCTACTATACCGCCAGTGGTATGCGATAAGGGAGGAAACTATGAAATACACCGATTTGAACACTGCGCTGGAGGCGTTGAAGGAGCTCCAGGATACCCGCTATGTCTACAGCCATGCAATGGACATTCTGTCCATCGATGAAGCCACGGCTGCCCCCGAGAATTCTGCGCAGGGCCGGGGCCGGGTGCTGGAGCATTTCAGTAGCCGCATGTATCAGCTGATTGCAGATCCGGCGAATATGGAGCTGGTGACCTTTCTGGAGGAAAACGGGGAAGCCCTTACGCCGGAACAGCGCCGCCAGACGGAGCTGCTAAAAAAGGATTGTCAGCAGTTTGCAAAGATCCCTCAGGAGGAGTATGTTGCCTATCAGGTACTGCTCAATGAGTCCAACGGCATCTGGAGAAAGGCGAAAAATGAAAATGATTTCGCTGCATTTGCGCCTGTGCTGGAAAAGATCGTGGACTTTAACAGAAAATTTGCCGGGTATTATAACCCGGATATTCCCGCCTATGATGCCCTGCTCAACGAATACGAGGAGGGGATGACCCAGGAAATTCTGGACAACTTCTTTGCCCAGCTTCGGGGTGCCATTGTGCCCCTGCTGAAAAAGGTTATGGAGCAGCCGGAGATCGATGACAGCTTCCTGTTCCGCCACTATCCCGCAGAGCAGCAGAGAAAGCTGTCTGAGTATCTCATGGATGTGATGGAGATCGATAAGACCCGCTGTACCCTCGGTGAGACGGAACATCCCTTCACCGGCGGCCCCAACAACCATGATATTCGTATCACCACCCACTACTATGAGGATGCAGTTCACTCATCCATGTATTCCGTGATCCACGAGGGCGGCCACGCCATCTATGACATGGGCTGCCGGGATGAATACAACTACACCTATCTCTCCGGCGGCGTTTCCATGGGCATCCACGAAAGCCAGAGCCGGTTCTATGAGAATCTGGTGGGCCGGAGCCATGCTTTCGTTGGAATGGTGCTGCCCCAAATGCAGGAACTGTTCCCGGAACAGCTGGGGGATGTAACCGCAGACATGATGTATCGTGCGGTCAATAAGGCCCAGCCCAGCCTGATCCGCACAGAGGCCGATGAGCTGACCTACTGCCTCCATGTGATGGTACGGTACGAGATGGAGAAGCAGCTGATTGCAGGAACCCTGGCCATTGCGGATGTACCGCAGGCCTGGAACCGGCTTTACAAGGAGTATTTGGGCATTGATGTGCCGGATGATACGCAGGGATGCCTTCAGGACAGCCACTGGGCTGGGGGTTCCCTGGGGTATTTCCCCTCCTATGCGCTGGGCAGCGCCTATGGTGCCCAGATGAAGCACGTAATGGAGCAGGAGATCGGCGCCATTGAGGAACTGGTATCCAGAGGGGAGCTTTCTAAAATCACCGCCTGGCTCCACCAGCATATTCATCAGTATGGCAGCCTGTATAAGCCCTCTGAGGTATTGGAACAGTGCTGCGGCAAGTTTGATCCAAAATACTTCATCGATTATCTGACGGATAAGTATACAAAGCTGTATCAGCTCTAATCCATAAAATGCATGAAAGGGCCCTGACTTCAGAAAAGTCAGGGCCCTTTGCGATTTTTACTGAATTCCCTTTACCACATAGTCTTCGGCCACCACAGCGGCGGTGAGGGCCTCGTCAGAGGCAGAACCGGTGACGGTGGCGGTGCCATTTTCCAGGGATACCTCCACGGTGTCAACTCCGGGAACAGCCTTCAGAGCCTTTTCCACGTGGGCCACACAGCGCATACACATCATGCCTTCAATGGTCATTACTTTTTCCATAGTAGTTTCCTCCTGTATTGGTTCTTCAAAAATCATATCCTTCACAGAGCCGGTGGTACGGCTCCGCTTGTGATCGTGCTTGGGGCTGCGGATATCGGCAAAGTTGAGCCGCAGGGCGTTGGTGACCACGCAGAAGCTACTGAGGCTCATGGCGGCAGCACCGAACATGGGGTTCAGCTCCCAGCCAAACAGACCGATATAGCAGCCTGCAGCCAGGGGAATGCCGATTACGTTGTAGATAAAGGCCCAGAACAAATTCTCGTGGATGTTGGTCAGAACCCGGCGGCCCAGACGAATGGCGGCGGGGATATCGGCCAGATCGCTCTTTACCAGCACCACATCTGCTGCATCGATGGCCACATCCGTTCCGGCTCCAATGGCAATGCCCACATCTGCCCGGGTGAGGGCGGGGGCATCGTTGATGCCATCCCCCACCATGGCCACCCTGCCCAGCTGAGAAAGCTCCCGGATCTTGGCTTCCTTGCCCTGGGGCAGTACATCGGAAATAACCTGGTCTACGCCGATCTGAGCGCCGATGGCCTGGGCAGTCCGGCGGTTGTCGCCCGTCAGCATGACCACTTCTATGCCCATGTTCTGAAGCTCCTGAACCACCTGAGGCGCATTTTCCTTCATCACATCTGCTACAGCAATGATACCCAGAAGGTGACCATCGGCAGAGAAGTACAGCGGAGTTTTTCCCTGCTCCGCCAGAGCATCTGCGGCGGTCTTCAAATCAGCGGGGACAGAGGCGTGCTTTTTGATAAAGGTATAGTTGCCGCCTACCAGCTTTTTGCCCTCCACAAGGGCGGTAAGGCCGTTGCCCGGGGCTACGGAGAAGTCTGTGGAGGGAAGGGGAGAGAGGTTCTCTGCCTTTCCCCGCTCTACAATGGCGGCAGCCAGGGGATGCTCACTTTTCTGCTCCAGAGAGAAAGCAGACAGCAGCAGGGCTTCAGCGGATACGCCGGGGGCAGGCAGCAGCTCCGTTACCTGGGGCTTGCCGTAGGTAAGGGTGCCGGTTTTGTCCATGGCAATAATATCAATTTTTCCTGTTGCCTCCAGAGAAGCGGCAGTTTTAAAGAGAATGCCGTTGGAGGCACCTTTGCCGCTGCCCACCATAATGGCCACGGGGGTGGCCAGGCCCAAGGCACAGGGGCAGGAGATCACCAGTACAGAGATACCCCGGGCCAGGGCGAAGCCTACGGTTCTGCCCAACAGCAGCCAGATGAGGGTGGTAACGAGGGCGATGGTGATAACGCAGGGCACAAAGACACCGGAGACCTTGTCGGCCACTTTGGCAATGGGGGCCTTGGTGGCAGCAGCATCCGAGACCATTTTAATGATCTGGCTCAGGGTGGTGTCCTGGCCTACCCGGGTGGCCTGGCAGCGGACATAGCCGGAGCGGCAGATGGTGGCGGCGGAAACCTTGTGGCCGGACTCCTTGTCCACCGGAATGCTTTCGCCGGTAAGGGCGGATTCGTCCACGGCACAGGTTCCCTCCAGAATGATACCATCTACGGGGATACTGTCCCCAGAGCGCACCACAAAAATGTCCCCGGGCGTGACCATCTCAATGGGAACAACCTGTTCCTGCTCCTCTACCAGCAGGGTGGCTGTTTTGGGAGACAGTTTCATCAAATTTTTGAGGGCATCGGTGGTTTTGCCCTTGGAGCGGGCCTCCAGCATTTTACCCACGGTAATCAGGGTCAGGATCATGGCAGCAGATTCAAAATAGAATTCGTGGAGCCAGTGATGGCCTGCGTTTCCTGCCAGTACATCCCCGGTCATGGCGTACAGCGCATAGAGGCTGTAGACAAAGGAGGCAGAGGCCCCCAAGGCCACCAGCGTGTCCATATTGGGGGAACGATGAATGAGACTGGTAAAGCCGCTGATAAAGAATTTCTGATTGATGACCATAACCAGGGCGGTCAAAATGAGCTGGGTGATGCCGATGGCAAGGGGATTTTCACCCAATACCGCCGGAAGGGGCCAGCCCCACATGGTGTGACCCATGGTGATATACATGAGGGGGATCAGAATACACAGGGAGGCAATAAGCCGCCGTTTCAGCTTGGGTGTTTCGTGATCCTGAAGATCCGGCCCGGAGGCGGTCTGGCTGCCTCCGTTCATGGAGGAAGCACTGTAGCCCGCCTTGGTGACAGCGTCGCAGATATCCTTTGGGGATGCGGTGCCCTCCACGGTCATGGAGTTGGTCAAAAGGCTGACGGAAACTCCGGTGACACCGGGGACGGATTTTACTGCCTTCTCCACGTGGGCAGAGCAGGCTGCACAGGTCATGCCGGTTACGTTAAACTGTTCCATGGCTCCTCCTTACTTATCCATGACTTTAGAGAGAATATCGATCATTTCGTCAATTTTTTCGCTACCTTGGCCCTGCTGTGCGGCCTCCAGAACGCAGTGGTTCATGTGCTGCTTTAAAATCAAAAGATTGGCTCGCTTCAGCATACCGGAGGCGGCGAAAATCTGGTTGGAAATGTCGATACAGTATCGGCCATCCTCAATCATCTTGAGAATGCCGTCGATCTGCCCCCGGGCGGTTTTCAGCGCCTGGAGGGCCTGCTTTTTTTCTTGATTCATTGCACTCATAGGATTGCTCCTTATCGTAAAATCATACTTAGACACCCCACCCCTGGGGGGTGTCTAAGGGGATTGTAGCACGCATCTACGAAAAAGTCAAGGGGGGCAAGAACTGCGTACAAACCGCCAAATTTGTACCAGCCAGAGGCTTTTCCTGGAGGAGAAGCTGTCAGTGTTAGCTGACTGATGAGGTGTCCCGCTTCCAGCTGCCATTACTGCACCATTTTTCTTGTTTTGTAGTCTGTTCTACACCTCATCCGGCGGCTATGCCGCCACCTTCTCCTCAAGGAGAAGGCTTTCGTGCTCTCACACCGGTGCAGAGCAGGACAGATTTTGCTTTTTGAGATCGCCTACCAGCGGCGGGCTGAGGGCAGCCCGCCCTACAGATCTCAGGGGGCCTTGGATTTGCTGTAGGGCCGGCTGCACCCGGGCATTTCCTTCGGTCACCCGCAACCGGCCGACAGAACGGGCTGAAATTGCAGATTTGTTTCGGAAATTCCGTACCATTTCACTGGGCTCCCAATGACGTGGTGGATTTTAAGGCCTGCATGTATAAAATGGACTGGCTCATAAATGAGCCAGTCCAAAATTTTATGCAACAGTGATTACAATCTTACCGGTAAGCTTGCCGGGCTTCAGCTCCACAGGCTCGCCGTAGTTGGTGACAGTCAGGGTCTT
>CAZFXB010000054.1:0-11311 GCA_964522835.1 uncultured Oscillospiraceae bacterium | reverse complement strand
GTTGGTGTCATCATCGCCAGTGCCTTCGGAAAAATTACCACTTCTCTTGTAAATGATGTGGCTATGCCTGCCATCGGTATGCTCATTGGCGGCATTGACCTGAGCCAGCTGAACATCGTGTTAAAGCCCGCCGTGCTGGACGAGGCCGGTGCAGTGGTCAATGAAGCCGTCACTCTGGGCATTGGCACCTTTATTACCACCATCATCGATTTTATTCTGGTTTCTCTGGTGGTATTCTGTGCCATTAAGGTCATCAACAAGATGCAGAATCTGCGTGCCAAAGAAGAAGTTCCGGAGGAGGCCCCTGCCGAGCCTGAACCCACCAAGGAAGAGCTTTTGCTTACCGAAATTCGTGATCTCTTAAAGGACAAATAATATGGATATTAAATTTCCCCAGCAGGAAAATCCCTTTCCCAAAACAATGGCAAAGGCAGTGGCTGCCTGTTTGGTGGCACTGTGTGTGGGCATTTTCATTGGCTACGGCATGGGTGCCATGCTAGGCAATGACCAGTCCATGGTGAATACCACTGCCTATACCGACAATATGTATGCCGTAAAAAGCATTTTTATGAATGCTGACCAACTGGAGTCCTATGTTGTCACCGGCGAAGCCCTGAAAGATATGGATGGGCTGAAGCTTCTCGGCAACAAAAGTCATACCGCCATGATGGCCCAGTATCAGGATCAGTTCGTAGATGCCACGACCCTGCTCAGCGACGAAGTGATGCTCTCTTTGAAAATGTTGATGAACACGGAAGAGGCCCTCTACGGCATCACCGATTCTGCGGAGGATCCCATTGAAAATGTACAAGTCTTTAACATTGCTGTGGAAAACGGCGTTGTTTATTACTACCTCTACTACAGCGAAGCGGGATACATTGGCCTGGCCTATGATTCTACCCACCAGACCCTGTTGGATGCGGGAGACTATGCACTGCCGCTGACCAAAACCTCAAAGGATCAGGATGCCCTCTACGAGTGGTATATCACCTATTTTATGGAGGATTAACTGTGAAGGACAATATTATTCTCATTGGTATGCCCGGCGCAGGAAAAAGCACCATCGGCGTGATTCTGGCAAAAACTTTGGGTATGGATTTTCTGGATTCTGACCTGGCCATCTGTAAAGAAACCGGGAAAACCCTACAGGAAATCCTGGATGCAGAAGGACAGCAGACCTTTTTAGAGATTGAAAAGCAGGTGATTCTCAGCCTTAGCCCCACAAAGACTGTGGTAGCCACAGGAGGATCTGTACCTCTGAAAAAAGAGGCCATGGAACATTTAAAGAAAACCGGTACTGTCATTTATTTAAAGGTTCCCCTCCAGGAGCTTGAACAGCGACTCAGCAACATCAAAACCCGGGGCATTGCTTTTGGGCCTGGGGAAAATTTAGAGACTCTGTACAATTATCGGATTCCTATCTATGAATCCTGGGCTGATCTCACCATTGAAATGGATCCAAACCGAAATGACATTGAAAATATGGTGGATCAAATCGTGGAAGAACTCTCATAATTCGCACAGGCAGCGGCCCAAAGGTCGCTGCCTGATTCTAAATTAGACTAAAACTGGAGATGAAACCCATGGAGAAAAAGGTCATACAATCTTCCTTTCGTGCCAGCTTGCCGGTAATGGCAGGTTATATTGTGCTGGGAATGGGCTTTGGCGTACTGCTCTCAGACAAAGGGTACAGCTTTCTGTGGGCCGTCTTAATGAGCACAACCATTTACGCCGGATCCATGCAGTATGCCGCCATTGATCTTATTTCCGGAGGAGCCAGCCTGATTACCACTGCACTGATGACATTGATGATAAATGCCAGACACTTTTTCTACGGACTGTCCATGCTGGATCGATATCAGGGTGCCGGAAAAAAGAAGCCCTATCTGATCTTCGCTTTGACTGACGAAACCTATTCTCTGGTGGTTTCTCCTGCTCCCGAGGGCTGTGATGAAAAACAGTACTTCTTCTGGGTATCCCTTCTTGACCAAATTTACTGGGTCTTGGGATCTCTGATTGGTGGGCTGTTGGGGCCACTGCTGCCTTTTGATTCCACAGGCATGGATTTTGCCATGACCGCACTGTTTGTGGTGATTTTTGTGGAACAGTGGAAAAGTGCAAAAAGTCATATTCCAGCACTGCTGGGACTGGGCATTCCCCTCGTTTGTCTGATGCTTCTGGGCGCAGCCAACTTCGTCATTCCTTCCATGATTCTCATTACACTGGCACTGAGCCTGCTTCGAAATTACTTGGAGGTGAAGATGCAGTGAATTTTTATGCTTTTATTCAGGTTTTGGTGATTGCGCTCATCACAATGCTGCTGCGGTTTTTGCCCTTTCTTGTTTTTCCCGATGGCAAACAACGTCCAAAACTTATAACCTATCTGGGCTCCGTTTTACCCTATGCCGTTATGGCTATGCTGGTGGTGTATTGTTTGAAATCGGTCAGCCTGCTCACCTGGCCCCATGGACTGCCGGAGGCCATGGCAATGATAGCCGTGGTGGCGCTGCATCTTTGGAAGAAGAATACCCTAATCAGTATTTTCGGCGGAACTGCACTGTATATGCTGCTGGTTCAGTTTGTTTTTATGTAAACCAAATTAGATCAAAAAAGGGTGACCTGTTCGTATGGAACAGGTCACATTTTTGCGCCGGTGCAAATTTGGTGATTCCTACGGATGCCTTAAATTTGGGCTTTTTTCCATCCAGTTGTCGTAGGAGTCCCGTTTTTGTGTCGCTCCATAATACTCGAGAACCCGGAAGGAGAACATCAGGTGAAAGGCTGTTTCCGGGTCTGTAAAGTCCACATTCATCAGATCGTTGATTTTTTCCAGACGCTTTGCCAGGGTATTCCGGTGGATATAGAGCCGCTCTGCGGCCTCATTCCGATTCTGATGACAGGCCAGATAAGCATGAAGGGTACCCATAAGCTCTGTGCCGTTTTTTCTGTCGTAGGACTCCAGCTTTTTTGCTGCGGTATGACACAGCTGCAATAAATCGATTTGGGGTGCACACAGCTCCAGGCAGTGATAAATGGAATAGGTATCATAGTGGAACAGGGGCCCGGCGGCCTGAAACAGGCGCCCCATTTGCAGCGCCTTTAAAGCCTGTTGATGTCGTCCGGAAATATTGCCCAGCTGATAGGCAATCTGGCTCACTCCGGCCACCATATTGTTCTGCTCCAAAAAGGCCCCCACCTCTCCCATCACAATGGCATCCTGGGTGGTCTGATCGTGGACATGAATGATAAGCTTGAGCTGATTGCCATAGAAGAAGGCTGCCGCCTCCGGAAAACGCTGCTGGAGGGCGATTTTTTTAGCTTCCAGAGCCAGATAGTCCTCTCCCACCTCCAACTCTCGCCGCTTAGAAAATTCTACCGTCAAAACCCGGTAGGGGGGCTTCATCCCCCAGCCAAAGTATCGGCACCGATCCTGAATTTTCTGCTCCTCGGTTATGGTTCCCTCCAGAAGATTGGACAGGAAAAATGCCAGCATATCCTCGGGATACTGGGAAAAATGCAGTTCCTTCTGCATCTTTATAGCACACAGGTCGGCAAGCAGCCCCATAATGTCCTGATCCTCCGGACTGGGCTCCTCCAGATAGCAGGGCGACAGCAAATATCCCATAAGTCCATGATCCTGGGCCACCGCACACCGAATAATGGTAAGTCCCGTAGAATCCTTACTGCACACAGGCTTTCCCTGTCGGTGGGCCACCTGATACTGACCGATATTTACAATATTCAAAGGCAGACTTTTTTCTTCCCCGATTTGGATCCATCGGGGATCCTGAATCTCCTTGTTTTCGGACATATACAGCACATGAAAGCTGATATCTGCCAGGATCAATGGATTTTTCACCATCCCCACGGCCTCTTCCATAAGAGACTGTAGGGTGCGGCAAACCATCAACCGATGGATTTTTTCCGGAAGCGTCATTCTAGTTCCTCCATCCATCTCTCATACCGCTGCTCTATGGTGCAGTCCCGGTTGGGATAAATTCTGCACAGCAGTGCCCGGAGCTGATAAGCCCCTCCCACAGGGTCACAGGGGGCTGCTCCCACCGTCAGTACATTGGCGTTGCTCTCCTGCCAGCCGTAGTCCGGTGCTCCTGCCTCCGGGTACCACCAGCCCATTTCACAGGAGACTACCCCCTCCGGCATATCCTCTAAGAATTTGGCCTTTTGGGTAATTTTCCCCCGCAGGGTCTCAATATACACCCACTGGCCCTCTTCAATGCCGTATTTTTCCCCGGTTTTCCGACTCATGGACACCAGCGGGAAGGGGTGCTGCTTTCGCAGGGAGCGAATCTGCCGATTGTTGGAGATAAAATAGGGCTGGGTTCGGCTGCCAGTGGTCAAAATTAAAGGAAACGCTTCCAGTAAATCAGGCCGGGAAACAGGACTTTCCGGAACCTCCCGCCAATCCGGCAAAGGGTCGCAGCCTCCATCCCGCAGGCGGGTGGAGAACAGCTCGAATTTTCCCGTGGGGGTGTCAAATCCCCGACGCTCGTAGTTTTTATATGTACGCTTCGGGGCAATCCAGCCCTTTTCCTGAAATTCTTCTATGGTGATGCCCTGATACTCCCGCCGCCGGGCGGCCAGTTCATCCAGAATTCCCTGGAAAATCTCAGTTTGAGACTCCGCACCGTAGTTCAGGCCCATTCGTTTACATAACTCCATAAAGAATTCTTCATCGGACTTACACTGTCCCACCTGAACACATTTTTTCATGGACAGAGCCGCCACATCTCCGAATTCCGGCATACAGAAAATGCTGTCAACTTCCGGCCACAGAGCCGCTGGAAGTACAATGTCCGCCAGCTCTGCCGTAGGTGTCATAAAGAAGTCCATGTATACGAAAAAGTCCAGTTTCTTTAGACAGTCATAGGTATGCAAGCTGTCCGGTACAGAAATCAATGTATTATTGGCTGAGGAAATCAGAGCCCGAATTTTATAGGGCTTCTCCGTTTTCATGGCATCCAGCACCAGATAAGGATGGGCAAACAGCTTGGGGCTCAAGGTACCATCGTTTAATGGATAGCCTCCGGAAATACACTTCTTCGCCATTTCAGGGGAGAGCCGGTCAAACAGCAGATCCGCTGTGGGGGCGATCTCCATACTCTCCACGAAGCCGCCGGGAATATCGTAGTTTCCCAGCAGCACCGGTATCATAAAAATAGCCCGACAGGTGTCCAGGGCATTGGTGCTCTGCTCAATGGCACAGCCCCACTCCATGGAAAGGGGATGAATCGAAGCGAGAAGTCGGGCACACTGGTAGATTTTTTCTTCAGGAAGCCCCGTTATTTCCGCCACCCGCTGGGGATAGAACTTTTGACATCTGATCGCCAATTCTTCAAACCCATAGACCCAGTTTTCTACAAACGCCCTGTCATATAGCTGCTCTTCTATGATAATGTGTATGAGCCCCAATGCCAGCGCTCCATCTGTGCCCGGACGAAGGGGCAGCCATAGCCGGGCTTTTTCTGTCAGTTCGTTGGGCTTGGGATCAATGACAATCAGAGAGGTTCCTCTTTTTACTGCGTCCTTAATATGAAATTGCAGCTCACCATCTGCTCCGGAAATGGCCGGATTTGCGCCCCAGACCAGAATTCCCTCTGGTTTCACATCTCCGTAGTAATCCACCCCCGCAAAATGACCGCAGCAAAACTCCCCCGCATTTTTCCGGGGGCCCAGACAGATCAGCGCCCCGGAGGAGGTGGCGTTGGGGGTACCCAGCACATTGCCAAACCGCCAAAATTGGGATAAATGATGGCGGCCTGTGCCGGAAATAATCGAAATACACTCCGGGCCATAGTTTTCCCTCAGATCAGTCAGCTTCCCGGCGATTTCCTGATAGGCTTCTTCCCAGGAAATATCCTGCCACCGGCCGCTGCCTCTGGGGCCAATTCGCCGTTTGGGCGTTAAAAGCCGATCCTTGTGATACATCTGCTCCATAATGCTCATGCCCTTGATACAGCCCCGACCCTGATTCAGGGGGCCCTCCGGATCCGGCCGCACCTTCACAACCCAGCCATCCTCTACGGTCACAAGATACATACAGCCTCCATGGCAGCCACGACACGCAGCTTTGTATTCCTTCATATTTTTCTCACCTCACAGGAATTTTAAATTTGTCATTTTTTGTAGTGGCATGGACAGGGTGGGGGTTAAGAACTGCGTACAAATCACCAAATTTGCACCAGCCAGAGGCCCCCTTGTCAAAGGGGGCTGGCTCGGCATTGCCGAGACTGGGGGATTCACTTCCGCAGTACGATTGCGCCGTAGACCTCTTGTGATACGCAATATTATGCTGCACAATCCCTCCGAGCCGCCTTTAGGCGGCCCACCTCCCTTTAACAAGGGAGGCTCTGGTGCTGCCGCACCAGTTTCCCCATCCCGTTACTTCTTCACTTTTCACTGTTACTTTTTACCTCAAATATTCCCTCATCCACCACCCCTTCAGGGCGGTCCCCCTTCCCCCAGGGGAAGGTTTTTGTGTTTCCGCACCAGTGCAGATTTGGAATATCTATTCTCTATTCTCTATTCTCCATTCCCTATTCTCTACTACTTATACTTTCTGCTTTCTGCCACCGCCAGCTCGTCACAGCGGTTGTTATAGGGATTTGTGGCGTGGCCCTTAACCCAGTGGAAGGACACCTGATGGCGATCTAAAAGCTCCAGCAGTTCCTGCCAAAGATCCGGATTTAAGGCCGGATCCTTTTTGTTTCGCATCCAGCCGTTGGCCTGCCACTTTCTGGCCCAGCCCTTTTCAATGGCATTCACCACATACTGGCTGTCGGTGTAAAGATCCACCTGACAGGGCCGATTCAATGCTTTCAGTGCCGTTATTACCCCCAGCAGCTCCATGCGGTTGTTGGTGGTGTTTGGGTCTCCTCCGGAAAGCTCCTTTTTGTGGCTGCCATACATCAAAATTGCCCCGTAGCCGCCGGGGCCCGGATTGCCGGAGCAAGCTCCGTCGGTGTAAATGGTAACGTTCATAAATACCTCTTAAAATCAATGGGCTGTCTCACTGAAGAAATTTTACAAAGTGAGACAGCCCTATATTTTATTCTGCTGTTTCGGCAGCCTGGTTAGAGGATTCTTCCTCCTCCTTCGCCACCTTTTCGATGGAGATTACCTGGCTGTCTCCCTCCACACGCATCAGAATAACACCCTGAGTATCCCGCTTATACACGTTGATATCCCCTGCGGGCATACGGATGATGGTTCCGTCAGAGGAAATAATCATTACGTCCTCATCAGTCTCTACCATACGTACACCGGCGATGGAACCAGTCTTGGGGGTAATATTGTAGTTTTTCAGGCCCTTGCCGCCCCGCTTCTGGGGTACCTTGCTCTGGCCATCCTCACCAAGCCGCATATAATCCATGGCGGCGGTTCGCTTACCATATCCCTTTTCGGTTACGGTGAGCAGATAGCCCTCCGGATTCATAACCTCGGCGCCTACCACATAGTCCCCATCATCCAACTTGATGCCACGAACACCGGCAGCATCCCGGCCCATGGGACGAACATCATTTTCGTTGAAGCAGATGGCCATACCCTCGTGGGATCCAATGATGATATTGTCGTCTCCATTGGTAATGGACACGGAAATCAGTTCGTCCCCCTCATCCAGAGACAGGGCACGGATCCCCGCCTTCCGGGCGGTGTTGATCTCTGTCAGGCGAAGCCGCTTGACGGTGCCGTTTTTCGTCACCATCATCAGGTACTTGTCCTCTTCAAATTCCCGGGTCAGCAGCATGGCAGTAACCTTTTCGCCACTCTCCAGGGGGAGAATATTGACAATATTGGTACCACGGGCGGTACGGCTGGCCTCCGGAATCAGATAGCCCTTCTTCCGATGTACCTTACCAAGGGAGGTAAAGAACAGCACATAATCGTGGGTAGATGCAATGAAGAGATTCTTTACAAAGTCCTCGTCCTTCAGGCTCTGGGCATTGATGCCACGGCCGCCCCGGCGCTGAGCCTTGTAGGTATCTACCGGCATACGCTTGATGTAGCCTGCCTCACTCATGGTGTAGCAGCAGTCCTCTTCCTCGATGAGATCTTCTACATCGATTTCATCATCCACAGGCTGAATCTCGGTCTGCCGATCATCCCCGTATTTCTGGGCAATGGCAAGAAGCTCTTCCTTCAATACCTGCAACAGCTTTTCTTCGTCGCTGAGGAGCTCCATGTAGTAGTTGATCTTCTCCATAAGCTCCTTGTATTCGTTCTCCAGCTTCTCCTTTTCCAGACCCTGGAGGGCTTTCAGCCGCATTTCCAGAATGGCCTGGGCCTGTACATCGGACAGTCCAAACCGCTCCATCAGCTTGTCCTTGGCATCGTCGTAGCTGCTGCGGATGATTTTAATGATCTCGTCAATGTTTTCCTGAGCGATCAGCAGACCTTCCAGCAGGTGGGCACGCTCCCGGGCTTTTTTCAGATCATACTGGGTTCGACGGGTAATGACATTTTCCTGATGGGCGATATATTCGTCCAGCACTTCCCGCAGAGTCAGAATCTTAGGCTGCTTCTGGTTGTGAACCAGGGCCAGCATGACCACAGCAAAGGTAGATTCCATGGCGGTGGCAGAGAACAGCCGGTTCAGTACCACCTGGGGGTTTGCGTCCCGCTTCACCTCGATGACGATCCGCATACCTTCCCGGTCAGACTCGTCCCGCAGGCCGGAAATGCCCTCGATATTCTTATTTTTGACATGCTCCGCAATATTCTCAATGAGCCGGGCCTTGTTTACCTGGTAGGGAAGCTCTGTGACAATGATCCGCTGCCGGTTCTGACCATACTCCTCGATTTCTGTCTTGGCCCGAACCTTAATCCGGCCCCGGCCGGTGCCATAGGCGGCACGAATCCCTGCGGTACCCATGATAATACCCTTGGTGGGGAAATCCGGGCCCTTTACATGCTCCATCAGGTCAGAAAGGGTGGCATCCGGGTTGTCAATAATCTCAACACAGGCTCCAATAACCTCCCGCAGGTTGTGAGGGGGAATATTGGTGGTCATACCTACGGCAATGCCGGAGGATCCGTTTACCAACAGGTTGGGGAACCGGGAGGGCATAACTCTGGGCTCTTTCCGGCTCTCGTCAAAGTTGGGATCCCAGTCGATGGTGTCCTTATCAATGTCCCGCAGCATCTCGTTGGAGATTTTGGACATTCTGGCCTCGGTGTAACGGTAAGCTGCGGGGGGGTCGCCGTCCACAGAGCCAAAGTTACCGTGGCCATCCACCAGGGGATACCGCATAGAGAAGTCCTGGGCCAGTCGCACCAGTGCATCATAGACCGAAGCATCACCGTGGGGATGATACCGGCCCAGCACGTCACCCACGCAGGTGGCGGACTTTTTAAATGGCTTATCTGAGGTCAGATTGTCCTCGTACATGGCATAAAGGATCCGGCGGTGTACCGGCTTCAGGCCATCCCGCACATCAGGAAGTGCACGGGCTACGATAACGCTCATGGCATAGCTCAGAAAGCTTTCCTGCATTTCCTCGTTCAGGTTTACATCTACAATTACCTGATCCGGAAATGAAATATCTGTACTTTTCGTTTCTTTTCTAGCCAATCTTATTTCCTCCGTTCGTGTCCCCAAACCTTCCCCTTGGGGAAGGTTTGGGGTGCTCCCGCACCAGCCACTGAATTGGAATATTATATATCCAGATTCACAACTTTCTTGGCGTTCTGTTCAATGAACTCCTTCCGGGGCTCCACCTTTTCACCCATAAGGACGGTAAATATCCGGTCTGCCTCGATGGCATCCTGTAGAGTAAACCGTTTCAGGGTTCTGGTCTCCGGATTCATGGTGGTAGTCCAAAGCTCCGGCGGGTCCATCTCACCCAGACCCTTAAACCGGCTGATCTCCACCTTGGCGTTGGGATTGTCTCCCCGCAGCTCCGCAGAAACCATATCCCGCTCTTCGTCGGAGAAGGCCACTCTGGTGGTCTTGCCCCGGGTCAGCTTATAGAGTGGGGGCACAGCGGTATATACATACCCGCCCTCAATGAGGGGCCGCATAAACCGGAAGAAGAAGGTCAGCATCAGGGTACGAATATGGGCACCGTCCACGTCCGCATCCGCCATAATAATTACCTTGTGATACCGGAGCTTGGTCTCGTCAAAATCGTCGCCAATACCGGCACCCAGAGCGGTAATGACAGGCTGGAGCTTATCGTTGCCGTATACCTTGTCGGCCCGTGCCTTCTCCACGTTCAGCATTTTACCCCACAGGGGAAGGATGGCCTGGAACCGGGAGTCTCTGCCCTGCTTGGCAGAGCCGCCTGCGGAGTCGCCCTCCACGATGTAAATTTCAGTCAGGGCCGGATCCCGCTCGTTGCAATCCGCCAGCTTACCAGGCAGGGTAGAGCTTTCCAGCACATTTTTTCTCCGGGTTGCTTCTCTTGCCTTTCTGGCGGCTTCTCTTGCCCGGGAGGCCATAAGTGCCTTTTCGATCACTGCCTTACCGACAGCAGGGTGCTCCTCCAAATAATCACTGAGGCCGTCCCGCACCACGCTGTCCACCAAGGAACGAATGTCGGAGTTGCCCAGCTTTGTTTTAGTCTGGCCCTCAAACTGGGCATCTGCCAGCTTGACGGAAATAATAGCAGTAATACCCTCCCGGCTGTCCTCGCCGGAGATGCTCTCGTCATCTTTTAAGAGCTTCCGGCTCTTGCCATAGGCATTGAGTACAGAGGTCAGCGCTGTTTTAAAGCCAGTCTCATGGGTACCACCCTCGGTGGTATGAATGTCGTTGGCAAAGGACAGAAGAATTTCAGAATAGCTGTCGTTATACTGAAGGGCCACCTCTGCAATAGATCCGTCCTTTTCGCCCTTGAAATAGATCACATCCTCATGGACTGGGGTTTTATTCTGGTTGATGTGCTCTACAAAGGAACGGATGCCGCCCTCGTAGCACATATCGTCCCGGCGATTTTCCTCGCCCTCCGGCTTGATCCGCTTGTCGGTCAGCTCAATGCGAACACCTGCATTCAGGAAAGCCTGCTCCCGGAGCCGCTTTTCCAGAGTGTCATAGTCATAAATCAGGGTTTCAAAAATCTGGCCGTCGGGCTTAAATACGATTTCAGATCCATGCTCTTCTGTATTTCCGATGATGGTCATACCCTGAGTCACATGGCCCCGGGCAAACTTCATCTCATGGATCTTGCCGTCCCGGCAGACCCGAACCTCCAGCCATTCGCTGAGGGCGTTTACAACAGAAGCACCCACACCGTGGAGGCCGCCGGAGACCTTATAGCCGCCGCCGCCAAACTTACCACCGGCATGAAGCACC
>CAZFXB010000053.1:0-11512 GCA_964522835.1 uncultured Oscillospiraceae bacterium | reverse complement strand
TCTCGATCTGGGATGTCTCCAAAAGGCTTCTATAGGGGTGATACAGTCCCTCCGGTGTGAGAGCCTGCACCTCCGAAAGGGTGCCATATTTACTCACACCGTATTTTTCATCCCGGAACATTTCCTGCCGAAGCCGAATGGAGGCATAGGTACGCTTGTCATTGATCTGGGCCTCTATGGCGTTGATTAGATTGACCTGCTCGCCTTCCACATAATCCTTACGAAATACCCCGTTCTGGAGCACCGGATCCAGAAGAAAGCTGCCCAGCAGCCGACACATATCCTCTGTTAAATGCTCTTCAGGCGCAAAATTTTCCTCAATAAAATCCAGGAAAAAGCCAACTGCCTGAACCTCACCCTTCTTCCGGGCGGTGGCCTGGATTCCGGCGCCATACCGCTGATCCAGCCAGGCGGCAATGGCCCCCATATCCGGGCACATTCCACATCCCCGCAGCAGCACATCCGGCAGCAGGGCGTTATATGCAGCCTCCTGCTGGCACAGGGGGCGAAGCAAATTGACGGATAGACAATTTGTCTTAAATTTATCAGTAGGGATCACCGTAAGGTATACCCCCGGCATCAATCCAAATCGACAATTCAATGGTTTCACGTTCCTTTTCAAGTGATGTACCTATTATACAACAGTTCCACCAAAAGTAAACGAAAAATATCTTTTACTTGTATCCAGAGAGAAAATCATGTAGAATAAAGTGATATAAAAAAGAAAGGAGCAAATGTCATGCAGTGGTTAGAAGTGACCATAAAAACCGTCTCCACCGCCATCGATCTTTTGGGAGATAAGCTCACCGCCATGGGCTACGACAGCTTTATCATAGACGATGCAGCGGATTTCCAGTCTTTTTTGGAGGAAAACACTCAATATTGGGACTACGTAGATGAGGAACTGGCCGAAAAAATGGCCAATGTATCCCAGATCCGTCTTTACATCGAGGAGGACGCACATGCACCGGAGAAGCTGGGTCTCCTCCGTCAGGAGCTGGCCGCCTTCCGTGCGCAAAATGAAGGCATGGAGCTGGGCTCTCTCGAAGTAACCCTGGAGAGCCTTCAGGAGGAGGACTGGGAAAACAGCTGGAAGCAGTATTATCAGCCCATCCCCATTGGAGAAAAGCTTATCATCGTGCCCCAGTGGATGGAGCACGACCCCAGCGATGGACGGATCCCCGTGCTTCTGGATCCGGGCATGATCTTCGGAACCGGTGCCCACGCTTCCACACAGATGTGTCTACGGGCGCTGGAGCAGGCTGTAAAGGGCGGCGAACGGGTCATCGACCTGGGTTCCGGCAGCGGCATTCTCTCCATCGCTGCTCTGCTGCTGGGGGCTGACACCGCCATCGGCGTGGACATTGACCCCAAGGCCGAGGATATCGCCCGGGATAATGCGGCCCTCAGCAACCTGACTGCGCCCCGCTTCCAGGCTGTCACCGGCAATGTCATTGGTGATAAGGCCATGATGCAGCAGCTGTCTCAGGGGGGCTATGACATTGTGCTTGCCAATATCGTGGCCGATGTAATCATTCCCCTGTCCCAGGTTGTGCCCAATTTTATGAAAAAAGATGGCCTCTTCATCTGCTCCGGTGTGCTGAACACCCGTCTCGACGAAGTGAAGGTCGCACTGGATGCATCTGGGCTCCTGGTCACTCAGGTGGAGATGCAGGATGACTGGTGCCGCCTCAGCGCCGTCTTAAAGTAAGGAGCACCCCATGACCTATCGACAAAAGTTACTGCTTCGGCGGCTTCTGATTATATTCGGAATTCTGATCGCCGCAGCGGCTCTGATTTTGATCCTCGGCTTTTACTATCTGGGCCGATATGTGGTCTACACAGAGGATGGGGC
Organism: uncultured Oscillospiraceae bacterium; assembly: GCA_964522835.1. Classification (GTDB taxonomy): domain Bacteria; phylum Bacillota; class Clostridia; order Oscillospirales; family Oscillospiraceae; genus HGM13006. The sequence continues at coordinate 9,657 of CAZFXB010000053.1, read as the reverse complement.
CTATTTCTCGTTTCAAAAGCAGGATACAGCCTCCAGCGTCTTGGAGCCAGAGGCACCGGGTGCAGCACCGGAAAACCCAGTGCTGGTCACAGGGGCATCCATTCGGGAGGACTTCGCCCTGGTGGAGGAACTGGAGATTCCTTTGGAGGACTATGAGATCAACGGCCTCATTGTTGACTACGAGACCTTAAAGGACGGCTCCACCCTGAACCAAATCGATTTTTCGGAGGAAAGCTACAATACCCTGGTGTTGGAGCTTCGTGCCCAGGGCAGTGAGCTGCTCCAGACCCCGGCAGTCGAAACCCTTATGCGGCGTGCACAAAGTCAGGATATCAAGCTGATCGCCATGATCTCCTGTCTTGATGACAGGGAATACGCCCTGGCGCATCAAAACCAGGCCCTTCCCATCGAAGGCGGCGCTCTGTGGGTCTCCAGCAGCGGCAGCTATTGGCTGGACCCCTCCGAACCGGATGTGCAGAATTACATCGAGGATTTGATCCTGCAGCTGTGTGACAGAGGCTTCGCCGAGGTTATCCTTGAAAATTTCTACTTCCCCGAATCTGACTACATAGACTACGACACCGGCGAAAAAACCAGGGCCGACCTGGGAGCTGAGGCTTATCAGGCCCTGGCCGACCGTTTGGAGGGCCGCTGCATTCTGGGCCTGTATATTCCCGAACCGGACAACGGCCACCAGGCCTATGATCTGGCAGAGCATCTTTTCGTCTACATGGGCAGCGGCAACTCGGTGGCAGAGTATGACCAGTCCCACAGCGATCGATACATTGTCTACATCACCGATTCCCACGACACCCGATTTGACAGCTATGGAAAGCTCCAGGCGGAGCGGGATGCAGGGTTTATCCCGGAAACAGATGAAACCGAGTAATTGAAAATAAAAATCGCACCGCAATCATAACTGCGGTGCGATTTTTTATGTATCCATATCTTTATTCATCCAGAAGAATCGGTGACTTCCTACGGTGGTCACATACTGCTGGTTTTCATGCCAGGAGGATTCCACCAACGCCGGATTATACCACAGATCGGTCTTTTCTTCCGTAACCCGTTCGCCGTCATCAAACACTCTGGAGACGGACTCCCGAACCTCATCGGTCACATTGCTGTAGCTGGTGGAATGAATCTGATACTTATAAATGGTATCGAAAACATCGTAATCATTCCGCAGCGTGCCATCCAGAATACTCTGTGCTACCATCATCTGGCCTTCCGGCCCTTCGCCACCAGCCTCACACATGACCGCACATTCTACGGCCATTCGCTCAGACTCCGTCAGCACATAGCCGCTGCCATCTTCTGTCAGCAGAAAGGACATTTCCTCCGGATTCTCATCCTTCTCCACCACCACATCCTGGGGCTTCAGGGTCTCCTTCACAGTTGTGGGTGCATTCACATTTTCAGCAGACAGGGGCTCCACAGCAACCGTAACCAAATCCTCTGCCCCGGTGCTGTCTGCTGCAGCCCAGGATGTGACTCCGAAATAGGATACGATCAGAAGCACCACAAATGCAACACATAAAGGCCCCACGATCTTAAATTTGTAACTCATAACTGTTACCTCTCGAAATGATAAATTCAGAAAAATGAAAGCTTATTTTTCATCCGCACCAAAATCATACCCTATCTTTGCGTGAATGTCAATGACATTTTGTAAATCATTTTTGACCTTTTCTCAAGAATTAGTGTGCATTTTGTCGAAATAACCCCAAATATAGATCAAACTTAGTCATTTTTAATAGTTCCCGCATCTATTTTTTGTGTATTATTTCGTTTCCGTTTTGTCATATTTCAGCAGGAAATATCATTTTGGTTACGTTTTCGACTTATTACGAGCTGTGTAACATTGTTACGAAGTGCCGTTTTTTCACGGTTTTCGCAGGTTTACGTCAGTTTACATAAAAATCACGCTTTTCGATAAATTACATCTTTGTTACCGTCTTTTCTCCCAATTGTTACTTACACCACCTTTTCCCGCCATTCCCCTCCCCTGCTCCATATCTCCGGACATACAAAAAGAGGCTGCTGCAAAAACGCAACAGCCTCTTCGAATTTCATCCAGCACACAGAAAATACGCCCACAGCATTATTTACTTTAGCAATTCCAAAAACTCCGCTTCACTGAGAACCTGAATTCCCAATTCATTGGCTTTCTTCAGTTTGGATCCAGCTCCCGGCCCTGCCACCACAAAGGAGGTCTTTTTAGACACCGAACCAGAGGCTTTTCCGCCGAACCCCTCTATGGCCGCCTCTGCCTCCTGCCTGGTCATTTGCTCCAGTGTTCCGGTAACCACAATGGTCTGCCCAGCAAATCGACGATCTGTAACCTGGGTCAAACATTTTGTATTAACGCCCACCGCCTCAAGCTCTTCCACAAGTTCTTGATTGACCGTACGCTCAAACCAATCTTTAATGTTTCCAGCCGTGATCCCGCCGATATCCGGCACGGCAGTGAGCTGCTCCAGGGTTGCATTTTTAAGACCGTCCAAAGTCTCAAATTCCGTTGCCAGAACTTTTGCAGCTTTAGCCCCCACCTGCCGGATCCCCAACGCAAAAAGGAGCCGCCAAAGATCATTTTCCTTACTTTTCTCGATCGCCTTTACCAGATTTCGAGCGGACTGGGCTCCCATTCGATCCAGAGGCGCAATTTGCTCCTCTGTCAGGTGATAGAGATCCGAAGGAGACCCCACAAGCCCACTGTCTACCAACAGCTCCACAATGGCCCCTCCAAGCCCATCTATATCCATGGCATCCCGGGAAGCAAAGTGGGAAAGGAACCGAACCTTCTGAGCAGGACAGCTCTCGTTGATGCAGCGTATAGCCGCCCCATCCGTATCTCGCCTGGTCTCTCCCCCGCAAACAGGGCAGCATGTGGGAAGGTGATAAGCCGCCGTCCCCTGGGGGCGTTTTGCAAAATCCACCTCCAGCACTTCCGGGATGATCTCCCCTGCCTTCCGAATCAGCACCGTATCTCCAATTCGGATATCCTTTTCCGAAATAAAATCCTGGTTGTGAAGGGTGGCATTGGTCACAGTGGTACCAGACAGTCTTACCGGCTTCACCACCGCCTTGGGCGTAAGAACACCGGTTCGGCCCACCTGCACAATGATATCCTCCACCACCGTCGGCTTCACCTCCGGAGGGTATTTATAAGCACAGGCCCATCTGGGGAATTTCGCCGTACTGCCGAACAAGCTCCTCTGCCGGAGATCATCCACCTTTACCACCGCACCGTCAATATCAAAGGAAAACTCCTCCCGATGGGCGTTGATGGCAGTAATCTGCGCCTCTACATCCCGAAGCTGGGTACACTTGGTGTAAGGAATCACCTTAAACTTCATTTTTCCCAAAGCATCCAGAATTTCCGTATGCCCCGTTCCCAGTTCCTCCGAGGAATACTGAAGATTGAAAATCAGAATATCCAGCTGACGCTGGGCCGCAATTTTGGGATCCAGCTGTCGCAGGCTTCCCGCTGCCGCATTCCGTGGATTTGCAAACAGACTCTTCCCCTGCGCTTCCCGGAGTTCGTTCAGCTTGTGGAACACCTTTTTCGGCATAAACACTTCGCCCCGAACAATCAGTCGCTGGGGGGCATTTTCAATTTTCAACGGAACGGAACGGATGGTTTTCAGGTTTTCCGTCACATCCTCCCCTACCCTGCCGTCTCCCCGGGTAGCACCACGGACGAATACGCCGTTTTCATACTCCAGGGCTACAGAAAGGCCGTCCACCTTGGGTTCTACACTGTAAGCCCGCTGGGGGGCTGTCTCCAGAATTCTCTCATCAAACTCCCCCAGCTCTTCAAAGGAAAATATATCCTGTAGGCTCTCCAGCGGAACCTGGTGTTCCACCTGGGTAAAGGCATCCAGCGCAGCGCCGCCCACCCGGTGGGTAGGTGAATCCGGCTGCGTCAGCTCCGGATGGGCCGCCTCCAGTTCCTCCAGTCGTCTGAGCTTTTGGTCGTATTCAAAATCCGGCATAGTCGGGTCATCCAGTACATAGTATCGATGCCCTGCCTCATTTAATTCCCGGGTCAGATTTTGTATTTCTTCCTGAATTGTCATCATTCATCCCTCATTTGCAGCCCAGAGTGCATTCCCCGTGCCGCCTTCAAAATATGTATAGCTCTGGGGCACCTGGCCCAACAATACCGTCTCTGCTACGCAGACCTCCGTGGTTACGCAGTCCCGCACCGTGCCGGAGGGCAGCAGAATAATCAAGTCCAGCGATACATCCATCATAATCCGATGGATGGTCTGATTGATACCCGCATCCTGAAATTCCCCCCGAAAATCTGCATCGGATGAGCTTACCGCCACAATTTTCACCGGAATGGTTCCGCCCCGTCCGGAAAGTAACTGCACTCCGGTCAGATTTCCCAGAGGAATGCTGATCTCATCATCGCTGATATCATAAATATCATCATCCAAAATGGTCAGCATTTGGGTTTTCAGTCGGTTCATTTCCCGCATATTGGTGGTAAGCGCCGTGATTTTTCCTTCACCGTCTCGCTCCAGGGTAATCAGATCGTCGTATTGTACATTCCCCGCTTCAATCTGCCGGGATACTGCCTGATTGATTACATTGGAGGCCACATCCGAGATCTTTGCCAGCGCCAGTTCCTCCGTCAAAGGATTCACCTTGGTATGCAGCAGGATTCCCAAGCATATCAGACCCCCTACCAGCAACACCAGACAGGGTATATATCGTCTTCTTTTCCCCATGATATCCCCTCCGGGATATTCTATGTGGAAAACTTTTTCTTATTTCTTTTTCATGTGGGCAGATGCCGCTTTCAGCATCAGTTTTTTGGTTCCTACCTGATCGAAGGCAATCTCCAAAAGCGCATCCCCGTTCATTTTGAGGATATTCACCACCATGCCTTCGCCAAAGGCGGTGTGAATCACCACATCCCCCTTCATCAGCTCCAGCATAGGCGCTGCGCTCTGGTGCTTGGACACCGGCTCTTTTTCATAGGTCTTTTTCTGAGCGTAGCTACGACTGTAGCTGGAGGATCCATAGGAACTTCCATAACCTCCGCCGTAGGAGCCCCCGCTGCGCTGGCTGGACGCACTCCGCTGAGTCTTTTTCCGTTCATCCAGATACTCCTCCGGAATTTCACCAACAAATCTGGAGATCCGGTTAAAGGAGGTTCGTCCATAGAGCATTCTCTGCTTGGCATGGCTCAGATACAGCCGTTCCTTGGCCCGGGTAATCGCCACATAGCACAGCCGACGCTCCTCCTCCATCTCCTCCGGATCTGTAAAGACCCGCATTCCCGGGAACAGACCATCCTCCATTCCCACCAGGAACACATTGGGAAACTCCAGGCCCTTTGCCGAGTGCATGGTCATCATCACTGCCGCATCCGCATCCTGGTCATATTTTTCAATGTCAGTATACAGGCTCACTTCCTCCAGGAAGCCTCCCAACGTGGGGGTATCTGCCTGTTCCACATACTGAATGATGGAGGATTTTAGCTCCTGCACGTTCTCCTTCCGGGTACGGTTTTCCACCGTATCCTTCATCTCCAGCATTGTAACATAACCAGTTTGCTCCACCACCTGGTCATAGAAATCCGGCAGAGGCATTTCCCGGCTCATCTTTTTCAAATTCAGAATCATCGCCGCAAAGGCAGTCAGCTTGGCTTCCGACTTTTCCAGGGAGGGATATCCGCCGGGATCGGCGATGACGTCAAAGAGCGGGATTCCCGCCGTTACTGCCTGCCGCTCTGCGGTTTCCAGCGTCTTTCCCCCAATGCCCCGGGCCGGCACATTGATGATGCGCCGCAGCCGAAGATCATCGGTGGTATTATTGATGACGCACAGATAGGCCAGCATATCCTTTACCTCTGCCCGATCAAAGAAGCGGGTGCCACCGATGATCCGGTAAGGAATACCGTTTCGTTTGAAGGACATTTCTATGGCGTTGGACTGGGCATTGGTGCGATAGAGCACCGCATTATCTCGGAACTTCTGCCCCTGACTCAACCCCGCCAGAATCTTTGCAGAGACAAAGTTTGCCTCTTCATTTTCGTTATAAGCCTCGTACAGGGTGATTTTGTCCCCTTTTCCGTTGTCCGTCCACAGCTTCTTGCCCTTCCGGCCCTTGTTGTGGGAAATAACCGCATTGGCCGCCGCCAGAATGCACTTGGTAGAACGATAGTTCTGCTCCAGCCGAATCACCCGTGCCCCACGGTACTGCTTTTCGAAGTTCAGGATATTTGCAATAGTAGCACCCCGGAACCGATAAATGGACTGATCATCGTCACCCACCACGCAAATATTTTCATATCTGCCGGAGAGCAGCGTTGCCAGAAGATACTGAAGGTTATTGGTATCCTGATACTCATCAATGAGCACATAACGAAACTTCTGCTGGTAGTATTCCCGCACTTCGTCAAAGTTTTGCAGCAGACGCACCGTCAGAAGGATAATATCGTCAAAATCCACCGCATTGGCTGCCTTGAGCCGCTTCTGATATTCCCCATAAGCCTTTCCGATGCGCTCCGCACGGAAGTCTGTCGTGGATTTTGCGTTGGCCAAAAACTGCTCCGGTGTCTGCATTTTGTCCTTTGCGGTAGAAATGGCCGACAGGACGCTTTTTGCAGGGAAGGTTTTGTCGTCCAGGCCCATATCCCGGATCACTTCCTTCATTACCTTCTCTGAATCCGCAGAATCATAAATGGTGAAGCTGCTGTCATATCCCAGCCGGTCAATATCCCGCCGAAGGATCCGGCAGCAAGCGGAGTGGAAGGTCATAGCCCAGACCCCCAGGCCCTGCTCCCCCAGCATTCTTTCCAGCCGCTCCTTCAGCTCATTGGCCGCCTTGTTGGTAAAGGTGATGGCAATAATGTTCCACGGCGCCACCGGGTTTACACCACAGAGGTTTTCCGCCCGTGGCTTGCCGTCCTCAAAGGGATCCTCCGCATAGGCACAGAGAAAATCCACATCTTCCTCTGTCACATACCCCGGGATCTCCTCGCTGTCGGCACCAGAGCCAAATTTAATTAAATTGGCAATCCGGTGGATCAGCACGGTTGTTTTGCCGCTTCCTGCACCCGCCAGAAGCAGCAGGGGGCCCTCAGTGGTCATAACCGCCTGTCTCTGCATATCGTTCAGATTACTATAGCAACTTTCGATGATCTTTCTTCTTGCTTCTATAAACCGTAATTCGTCACGTTCTAACATAAGCCGCTCCTTATACGCAAATTTCATTCTAAGAGTATATTTTATCACATAGCGTGGATAGCGTCAAACAATTCATAAGAAGAAATCCCGCACATAAACTTGTCCGAGGTGATTTCTATGAAGAAGATTCTAACCAGCTGGCTGTTTTTTACCTCCCTGATGCTCTTTTTGATTGCAGCCGCCATGACACTGCCGGATTTCATCGACCGGCTCTTTGGCTCCACCCAGGTACAGGTCACCCAGGCCGCAGACTATCTGAAAGAAGAGGCCCAGTCAGTGTGGGCAGAGTTCACACCTTGACGATCAAGGTGCACCCCAGCCTGATTCTTTGGCTGTCTATATTTTTCTACTTGACCCCCCAGCTTCTTCTGCCCTTTTTTCTGGCCGCAGGCTTCCACGAGCTGGGGCATTATCTCATGCTGAAAAAGCTCAAAAAATCTCCCAGCACGCTTGTGCTTTCTTTCTCCGGCGCATCCATGGAAACCCCCGCCCTCTCCTACCGTGAGGAGGGACTGGCTGCTACCGCAGGGCCTGCATTCAGCTTTTTGTTATCTATCCTGTGGCCTCTATGGCCCCTCTTGGGGCTGTATAGCCTGATTCTGGGAATCCTGAATCTGCTTCCAGCAGCAGGATTGGATGGTGCACGCATTTTGTCCTCTATCCTGTATCAGCACGCTTCACCAGACAAGGCCAAAATCCTTAGTCAGCAAATATCCTTCTGCACCTGTCTCCTTCTGTCCATCCTTTCCACCCTCATGGCCCTCCGTTTTCGTCTTGGAATCTGGCCGCTGCTGTTAACCGGCGGATTTTTGCTGAAAACCCTGTTTCGAAACCAACAGGCAGATTGTTTTTTCAAGGGTTTTCTGTTATAGTAGGGATGGAGGAGATATCCATGCATCTGTTTTTACTTTATTTAATCTGCATCAATTTACTGTCCTTTTCCCTAATGGGCATCGACAAGAAAAAAGCACAGCATAACGCCTGGCGAATTTCAGAACGAAACCTGCTGCTCTCCGCTCTGGCTGGCGGCAGCTTGGGCGGTATGATTGGCATGAAGGTGTTTCGGCACAAAACAAGGCACCGGAAGTTCACCTTGGGAATGCCCCTGATCCTTATCCTACAGCTTGTTTTGCTGGTTCTATATCTGCACCAGAGCTGCCGCTAGAATCTTATCTATTGTATAACACAAACAGGGAGCCGCTTCACAGAAGTCGGCTCCCCTTGTTTTATTTTCCGTCTTTTTTCCGAAGCTTATGTCGGCTGCCGTCTTCCTCTACGATGGTAATTGCCTCCAACTGGCCCACCAGACTCCGCTTAAAATCGGCAATATATTCTTTTCTCAGGGCATCCCGCTCTGTAATTTCCTCCGGGGTCAATCCCTCTGCCTTAGCCTTTCGAGCCAGGGCATTGATGCGAGCAATTTTCTCTTGTTCCATCGTTACACTCCTTCTGCATAATCATAAGCTCCATGCCGTTTTTACTTACAGTCTCCCCTGTTTTTTGATAGCCGATCCGGCCATAGAATTTTTCCAGTTCCGGCACCGTCTCCACAGAAGAATACTGCATTCCCATCTGAGATGCCTTATAATCCAGCACCTTCACAAGTCCATCCCCAATTCCCTGGCGACGGTATTCTTTCTTCACACAAATTCTGCCCAGCCGGGCATTGCCCACACTTCCATAGGTAATTCTGCCCGTGGCCACAGGGGTATCATTCAAAAGCAGCACCAGATGAAAGGCATAGTTGTCCATCAAGTCGTGATCCTGCTCCTGTTCCCAGCCCAGTTCCTGCTGAAACACACCTTTTCGAAGCTCCAGGGCCGCAGAAATATCCTCCCCCGGCTTCATCCATATGGATGTAATCATAATAATCCCTCTTTATAAGTATTTTTGCAGCACCACAGAGGTTCTGCCCTTTTTCGTCTGTCCATTCACCTGGGACACCATCATTTTTCCCAACCCCCGACAGGAGATCACATCCCCCTCAGAGACCATACGATCTGGTTTTGTCACCGGGCCATGATTGACCTCCACCTTTCCGGCAGAGATGAATGTCTGGGCCTTGCTGCGGCCGATTTGAAACCCGGAAGCCATGACACTGTCCAGCCGCAGAGTGGAAACCGTATCCCGGATCACCTCCATCTTCTGCTCCGGAACCTCAAGCTCCTTCAGTGGAATCTGAGAAAGCCGTACTCTTGCCCGCCCGATGGAGGAAAGATGCTGCAAAAGGTAGGGGGCCATCTCCCGGAGCACCAGAAAATCGCAGTGTTCCTTCGACAAAAAGATATCCCCAAGCACTTCCCGCCGGATGCCCTGGGCCAGGATACCTCCAAGGAAATCCCGGTGGGTCAGGGAATCATAATCAGAGATTTCAGCCCTGAGCGCAGCAACGGGACTATCCTCCTCATACAAAAAATATTCCCTCTCGTAGTACTCCGGAATATAGCAC
>CAZFXB010000052.1:0-11512 GCA_964522835.1 uncultured Oscillospiraceae bacterium | reverse complement strand
ACCGCCGTAGAGGCTGAGGTTCGTCTCTATGACAATCTCTTCTCTGACGCAGACCCGGACAGCGGCGACAAGAACTTCCTGGACTGCCTGAACCCCAACTCCCTGACCATTGTTCCCGGTGCCAAGGTAGAGGCTTCTCTGGCAGGTGCTGCCGCCGGCGACCAGTTCCAGTTCATGCGGCTGGGCTACTTCTGCGCCGACAAGGACTCCACCCCCCAGCATCTGATCTTCAACCGCTCCGTCAGCTTGAAGGACAGCTTTAAGCCCAAAAAGTAAATGCAAGAATTTGGCCCTGCTTCCATCACGAAGCAGGGCCATTTTTACACCTATAATTTACCGTTATCCCTTTCGGTAAAAAATCAACGAGATAATCAATGCTGCCGTCCATCCTATGGGCCAGGCGCACCAGATTCCCGTAGCCCCCAGGGCTGTTTTGGCGAGAAGAATTGCCAGTAGTGTCCGCAGAAACAGATCTGCCAGGGTCACTACCATAAATTCTTTCATCCGGCCTGCCCCTTTCAGGATTCCGTCAATCACCAGCTTCATGGAAATCACGAAGTAGAAGGGGGACAGGATCCGCAGGAATATGATTCCCGTATCCATGGCGGTCTTGGTGGGGGCATCCATAAAGAGGCCCAGCAGCCATCTGCCGCCCAAAAAGTACAGCAGCACCAGCGGAACCGACAGCATCCAAACCATTTTAACCCCGGCCCGGAAGCCCTCCTTCACCCGATGGAGCTTCCCTGCCCCGATATTTTGGGCCGTGTAATTAGAGATGCCATTGCCCAGGGTGGTAAAGGAGGTAATCACCAGATTATTCAGCTTCACCGAGGCAGAATAGCCCGCCACCACGCTGGCACCAAATCCGTTGATAACACTCTGGATGATGATATTGCCTAGGGAAATAAAGCTCTGCTGAAGGGTAGTGGGAATGGCCACAATGGCGATCTGCTTCAGCAGCGGCAGCGAGAACATATCGCCCTTTTCCCCCGGCACCTGATGGAGCCGCCGGAACACAGTCACCAAAGCCAGTATGCAGCTCACCCCCTGGCACAGGAATGTGGCCCAGGCCACACCGTCTACGCCCATTTTAAATGCGGTAACAAACAGGATGTCCACTGCCACGTTGGCTGTGGAGGAAATCGCCAGAAAAATAAAGGGCGTTTTCGAATCCCCCAGCGCAGAAAACACACCGGTGGAGATGTTATAAAAGAATACAAAGGGCAGGCCCCACACATAGATATCCAGGTACAGCTTGGAGTCAGCCAGCAGCTCCTGGGGCGTATGAATCATACGGAGCAAGCCGTCACAGCCCAATATACCCACGCACATCAGGATTCCGCAGATCACACCGCTGCCAATCATGGCAGTATGTACGGCGGTCTTCATTTTTCTATAGTCCTTGGCACCAAACAGCTGGGACACCACCACAGAGCAGCCCATGTTGCATCCAAAGGCAAACGCAATAAAGATCAGGGTGATCTCATAGCTGTTCCCTACAGCAGCCAGGGCATTTTCTCCAATAAACTTGCCTGCCACGAAGCTGTCTGCAATATTATAGAGCTGCTGAAATACAATGCTGCCAAAAAGGGGGATGCAAAACCGCCACAGCACACTTTCCGGCTTTCCTACGGTCAAATCACGATTCACAGGAAATCGCCTCCTATTTTTACACTTGCTTTTTTCACGCCGTTCCATTATACTCACAGATGAGTAAAAAGTAAAAGCTATTTTTAACATATAAATTATATCATTTTGATATGAGGTATGGCCGTATGAACATCAGCTATGATTATTACCGGATTTTTTACTATGTGGGCACCTATGGAAGCTTTACCCGGGCAGCAAAGGCCCTGGGGAACTCTCAGCCCAACATTACCCGAGCCATGAACAATCTGGAAAGTGCCCTGCAATGCCGTCTTTTTTTAAGGAGTCACCGTGGTATCACACTGACCTCCGAGGGCCAGCGGCTCTATCTCCACGTTAAGGCAGCCCACCAGCACATTGAAGTCGGTGAGCAGGCATTGCTTCAGGATCAGCAGCTCCTTTCCGGCTATCTGTCTGTCGGGGTCAGCGAAATCGCTCTGCACGGTATGCTGCTGCCCATACTCCAGCAGTTCCGGCTTCGCTATCCGGGCATCCATGTACAAACCACCAACCACACCACCCCCCAGGCGGTGGGAGCACTGGAAAACGGGCTGGTAGATCTGGCTCTGGTCACCTCCCCCACAGAAATCGGGCCCCCTCTGGTGGAACAGCCCCTGCGGGAGTTTCGGGAGATTCTCATCGCCGGGCCCGGGTTCGCCCAGCTCCGGGGCCATTCCGTCTCCCTGAAGGAGATTAGCAACTACCCCCTGATCTGTTTGGGCCAGGATACCACCACCTTCCGCTTTCTGCGGCAGGTCTTTGCAGAACACGGACTTCCCCTGGAGCCGGATTTGGAAGCCGCCACCACAGAGCAGGTACTGCTGATGGTAGAATACGACCTGGGCTTGGGCTTTGTGCCCCCCTTCCTGGCCAACGAAGCCCTGAAAAAGGGCAGCGTATTTCAGATTCAGCTGGATTTTCCCATGCCCTCCCGGCATATCAGCATGATCTGGAGCAACCGGCATCCCCTGAGCCCAGCTGCAAAGGCATTTAACACATTGGTACAGGGCAGTACACCTTGATATTGTGTGGATTTGCACATTGCATCCCCGGATTTTCTGTGGTAGAATACCTCTGACTTTTTCATGGAAACAGGTGAAACTCCTGTACGAGCCCGTCGCCGTGAGGTGCATTTTTACGCTTCCTTCTGACCCAAGGCCGCATCTTGGGGACACGCCATTGGCATTTTGCTGAGAAGGCGAAGGAAGACGCACCGAGTCGAAATACTTGAAATGGTCAAAAATCCGAATCTATGGCTGCGAGCGCCGGCCCTCGGGTAATTTAATACATAGGAGTTAATGTACAATGAACAAGAAATTTGTCAACAGACTTCTTTCCCTGTCCCTGTGCATGGTGCTGATTGCGGCTCTGGCACTGTTTGCATCCGGATGCGGAAATGAAACCGCCTCCACCCCTGTCTCTTCCGTGGAGACCCCCGTGTCCTCTGTGGCTTCTGCCCCCGAGGCAGTAGAAACACCTGCCGAGGAAAGTGCCACCGAACCAGGCTCTGCCGCTGAGACGGGTGCAGCCGTCCTGGGTGAAGGCGAAACCCAGTTTTCCTTCGTTGTGGTGGATGCAGATGGCAACGAAACTGCCTTCGACATTCACACCGACAAGAAAACCGTAGGCGAAGCCCTGCTGGAGCTTCAGCTGATCGCAGGTGACGACAGCGAATACGGCCTTTATGTAAAGACCGTCAACGGCATCACTGCTGATTTTGACACCGACGGCACCTACTGGGCCTTCTATATTAACGATGAATACGCCTCCACCGGTGTGGACGCTACCGATATCACCCCCGGCTCCACCTATACCTTCAAGGTTGAGGCAGGTTGAAGCTAACCGTTAAGGAGATCTGCGTATTCGGTATGCTGGGTGCCCTTATGTACGCCTCAAAGGTCATTATGGAGGTGCTGCCGAATGTACACCTTCTCGGTGTCTTTACCATGGCCTTTACCCTGGTGTACCGAAAAAAAGCCCTGTATCCCATTTATACCTATGTGATGATTAACGGCTTTTTTACAGGCTTTGCCACCTGGTGGCTTCCGTACCTGTACCTGTGGGCCATTCTTTGGGGTGTCACCATGCTGCTGCCCAAGGATCTGCCGCATAAAAAGGCTGCGCCTCTTATCTACATGCTGGTGTGCTCTGCCCACGGATTTCTCTTCGGCACGCTCTATGCCCCAGCCCAGGCCCTGCTTTTTGGGCTGAGCTTTCAGGGCATGATCTCCTGGATCATTGCGGGACTTCCCTGGGACGCCGTACACGGCATCAGTAATTTTTGCTGCGGCGCCCTCATTCTTCCCATTGTAAAGATGCTGAAAACCGCAGAGCGTATTACCAACACCTGAATATGCAAAAGGCTCGCCCCACCCGGGACGAGCCTTTATCTATCTTATTGTGCCGCAATCCGTTCCGCCAGGTCACTGAGATACATCCATCGGTCCATTTTTTCCTCCAGCTGCTGCTCCAGAGCCTCTTTTTCCTCTGTCAGCCGCTGCAATGCCACATAATCCGTGGCATTGTCCATGAGTTCCTGTTCTTTTTGGGCCACCTGTTCCTCCAGATTGGCAATGTCCTCTTCTATCGTGTCATACTCCCGCTGCTCCTTATAGGAAAACCGCAGCTTTTGCTGGGTCTTTTCCCGCTGAGGCTGCTTTTTTTCTTTTTTCTCCACCGCCTCCGGCTCGTTTTCTCTGCGCTTTTCCAGATAATCCGTATATCCGCCGGTATACCGGAGCACTTCACCGGAATCAGACACCTCAAAGATCTCTGTGGCGATCTTATCCAGGAAATATCGATCGTGGCTGACGGTAATGATGATACCATCAAAGGAGGTAAGGTAGTCCTCCAAAATAGTCAGGGTTTCAATGTCCAGATCGTTGGTGGGCTCGTCCAGCAGAAGCACATTGGGTGCCCCCATCAATACCCCCAGCAGGTACAGCCGCCGACGCTCACCACCGGACAGAGCCCCAATGGTGGTATACTGCATATCCCCATCAAACAGGAACCGCTCCAGCATTTGCGCTGCGGAAAATGTACCTTCGGCTGTGTGTACTGTGGCAGCGATCTCGTGGATATAGTCATAGGGCCGCTGGGAAAGCTCCAGCTCCTTTCCCTCCTGAGAAAAATAGCCGATCTTCACCGTATCCCCCCAGGTAATTTCCCCGGCGGTGGGCAGGATCTGTCCCGCAATGATTTCCAACAGGGTAGATTTTCCCGCACCGTTTCTTCCCACCACGCCGATTCGGTCAGACCGCTTAAACTGATAGGAAAATGGCCGCAGCACCTGCCTGCTTCCATAGCTTTTCGAAACATCCGTCAACTCCACAGTCTTTTTTCCTAATCGGGAAGACATAGCCGCCATTTGTGTCACAGCCTGGGTCTCTGGGGCATCCTGATTTTTCAGCTCTTCATACCTGCGGATCCGATCCTTAGCCTTGGTGCCTCTGGCCTGGGGGCCACGGATGATCCACTGGTACTCCCGCCGCAAGATGGTCTGACGCTTTCGTTCGGCAGCAGCTGCATAGTCATACCGCTGCTGCCGCAGCTCCAGATATTTGGAATAGTTGGCCTCATAAAAATAGAGCTTTCCCCGCTCCACCTGACAGATCCGGTTACAGACCCGCTCCAGAAAATATCGATCATGGGTCACCATCATAAGACCACCACGGAATTTTTTCAGCCAATCCTCCAGCCATTCCACCATAAAAGCATCCAGGTGGTTGGTGGGCTCGTCCAGGATCAGCACATCCGCAGGATGGATCAGCGCCGTAGCCAGAGCCACACGCTTTTTCTGTCCACCGGACAGCTCCCCCATCCTTTGTGCAAAATCCGTGATACCCAGCTTGGTCAGCATGGTTTTGGCCTCAAATTCCTTCAAACTGCGGAACTCCTCCGGGAACCCCAAAAACACCTGCTCCAGAACCGAGGCGTTTTCAGCGATGGCCGGATTTTGCTTCAGAAAGCTGACCTGCACATTGGGATCAAAGGTCACCTTCCCCTCGTCCGGCTTTTCCTCCCCGGAAAGCATCCGCAAAAGGGTACTTTTCCCCGTACCATTGATTCCGATGATGCCGATTTTCTCCCCGGGATTCAGGTAGAAATCCACATCATCCAGCAGAGTCTTCATGCCATAGTTTTTTTCAATATGCTGCGCAGATAAAAGCATCGTCCATTCCTCTCAACATTCATGTTCCTCCTGACGGAGCTGGGTTAAATAGGCCCTGGCCTTTTCACACAGATACTCCGGCACACCGGCATATTCCCCGGTCTCAGCGTAGGAGGCCGCAGGACAGGCGGTGCATACATTTCTCATAGAGCAGCCTGTACACCTGGCAGGAATCACGATTTCCTCCCGAAGCAGCTTGATTTCCTCCCAGGCCGTCTCAATTCCGCCTTCCAGTCCCACACTGGGGCTGCTCATCATACCACAGGGCCGAAGCTGTCCATCCCATGTAACCCAGAAGCAAGTCTTGCCCGCACGGCAGCGGATTTTTTCCGTGGGCTGATCCATACACTGTTCTGTACCATCCGGGATATAGTTTCCCGACAGGATATCCTTGCGCCGCTGTGCATAAACCTCTGGCGTATACCGGTATTTATCGTACATAAGCTGAATCCTGGCGGATTCCTCCGGCGATATGCGGGATGTTTCATAGCAGCCATGCTCACAGGCCCGCACCGGAGGAAACAGATAGGTGGCAAACTCGATGAGCAGTTTTTCCTTCTTGCAGAACTCCAGCGCAGATGCTGCATCCTCCTTGTTTTCCGGTGTCACCGAATAATTCAGCTTTACCGGAATTCCTGCTTCCTTCATTGCCATAATATTGCCCAGGGTTCGGTTGTACGCATCCGGATCTCCGCAAAGCCGCTGATAGGTCTCCGGACTGGTTCCGTACAGGGTCACATTGACCCGCTGGGGCTGCCGCTTTTTGAGGGCATTTATGATTTCTTCCGTAAGCATAGAGCCATTGGTATTGATGGATACCAGCATTCCCTGATCGTGGGCGTGGTTGTATATCTCCAAGAAATCCGGCCGCAAAAAGGGTTCGCCCCCAGTCAGCAGCAGGGTCAGCATACCGTTCTTCTTTAGCTCGTCCGTCAGCGCATTCCACCAGGAAGCCGGCTTCTCTCTCAACAGCGCAGTTTTATCAAAGGGTCTGCGATGAATATAGCACATCCGACAATCCAGATTGCACCGGGCTGTCAATTCGTAGGTACCAGACAGAGGGGTACCCGTTGCAGCCGCCTTACTGTGGAGATAATTAAGATAATGAACATAGCGCAAATCTGATTCCTTCATTGTATCGCCTCCAATGCATCCGCCAGCATCTCTACAGCCTCCTGATTGGGCAGGCATTGCAGCGAAAATACCGGCACTGTTTCCATCAAACGACTTAGCATATCCATAGCATTCCGATGGGAGTCAGGGCTCCAACGGTCGATCACCGAGCAAAAGCCGATTTTTATAAGGGCTTCCCCGCCCCGAAGCTGGCGAATCTGATTTTCCTTTGCCTGCCCCAGCGCCACCATGGCTCTGAGGGGCAGGGTTTTGTTCCTGGAAATACCGCTGGTGCCTGCCATAGGCACACCGAACACCGCTGGTTTTCCATCCTGAAAGCCCACTGCACAGCGGTCCCCGTTGATGATCCGGGCCCCCATGTGGCTTTCCCACAGCCTGGCCTGGGTGGACTTTCCCGTTCCGGAGGCTGCGGAAAACAGGATTGCCCCCTGTTCCGTTTCCACTACAGAGGCGTGGAGCACCAGCCGCCCCCGGGCCTGGAGCAGTGCGCCCAGACCAAGTGCAAGAAATATATATCCCATCTGATTGCTCCAGGACAGCTCCGATTCCAGTGCCCACAGGACAATATCCTGCCCCGGGACAATTTTAGAGAGCATATACCGGTAATCTGTCCTGCCCCGTTTCATTAGCCCCCGATATACGGTGTCCCCCTCCTGGTGTACCTCCATAAGGGTCTCATCCTGACGCAGTATCCCCTTGGGGCAGGGCAGCTGATCCACACTGTATATGCGACAGATCACATCCACCGGCCCTGCCGGGGCCAGAAACGGCCGGGTCACATCCGAATCCAGTGTATCAAATTGAGACAGAATGCACAGGCGAAGCCCCGCAATTTGGTAATATTTTACCTCCATATTATCTCACTTTCTGTTCTCTTTTCCCAGCTTTCGATAAGCGGTCAGTATAAATGTGGTAAAGCAGGTAATGGCAGAAATGGTGTCCGCCACCGGCTCTGCTGCAAACACACCGGTGATGCCGAAGCCCACCCGGGGCAGAATCAAAATCAGCGGAATCAGCAGCATTACCTTCCGGTACAGGGCAAAGAAGGTGGCCTTTTTTGCCTCACCCATGGCAACGAAGGTATTCTGCGCTGCAAGCTGAAGAGACATAATAAAGTTCATGCAGAAATACACCCGGAACATGGGAATCGCCACATCCATAAGCCCCGGATCGCTGTTGAATATCCCGATCAGAGCACCGGGGAAGAACATCAGCACCAGATAGGACAGCACTGCATATCCCACGCAGCACCGTGTCAGGAACCAAAAGCTCTCCTTTACCCGGTCATATTTCCCCGCTCCATAGTTGTAGCCGGTAACCGGCTGGGCCCCCTGGGTAAATCCACTCATGGGCATAAAGACCACCTGGCTAACAGAGGTGGCCACGGTCATCACCGTCACATAGATATCCCCTCCGAACCGGCTCAGGCTGGCATTGAAAACGGCAGAGATGGCCGCTTCCGTAATATTCATAATAAAGGAGGATACCCCCAGCCCGGTGATCTGCCCTACCACCTTTTTCTCCAACCGGAGATACTTTTTCCGCACCCGGATCAGATTCTTCTTTCCCAGCAGGAACATTACGATCCAGACCGCAGAGACAGTCTGTGAAATCACCGTGGCCAGAGCTGCACCGGTGACACCCATATCGAAAGCAAAAATGAACACAGGATCCAGAACAATATTGCAAAGGGCACCAATGAGCACCGTCATCATGCCGGTCTTTGCAAAGCCCTGGGCATTGATGAAGGGGTTAAGCCCCAGGGTCAGCATCACCGACAGAGACCCCAGCAGGTACACCGTAATATACTCGTTGGCATAGGGATAGGTAACATCACTGGCCCCAAACAGATAGAGCACCGGCTTTTTTACAATCAGACACACAATGGGGATTAGAATTCCCAGAATGACCAGCAGGGTGATACTGTTGCCCAGCACCTTTTCGGCTCCCTCCTGATCCTTGCTGCCCCGCAAAATAGAGGTAAGGGGGCCGCCGCCGCTGCCCACCAGATAGGAAAAAGCCGCCACACTCATGGTAATGGGATAACAAAGGCCAATACCGGTCAGTGCGGTCTGGCCAATCTCTGCCAGATGCCCGATATAAATCCGGTCTACAATAGAATACAGCGCATTGACCAGCATGGCTGCAATCATGGGAATTGCCAGCCGTGTAATGGTCTTTGGTATGCTGCCTGTGGAAAAATCGTTTTGCTGTGACATAAAGTGAAACCTCCGTAAGTATAGAGACAAATGTCCTGAAGAATAGTATAACATGGTTTTCACAAGTTGTCATCAATTTTGCTGTCATAAAGAGGGTTTTTATGTTATACTAGGCTCAAATCAAAGGTCATTTGGAGGAATACCATGGAATATATCGGATGCCATCTTACCATATCAAAGGGCTTTTATGCCATGGGCCAGCAGGCCGCAGCTCTGGGTGCCAACACAGCCCAGTTTTTCACCCGGAATCCCCGAGGCGGCAAGGCAAAGGAGCTGGATCTTGCGGACATTGAAAAATTCCGGATTTTTTCCGCAGAACACCAGTTCGGCCCCTTTGTGGCCCATGCCCCCTATACCATCAATCCCTGCGCCGCCAAACCGGAAACGCTGGAATTCGCCCATCTCACCATGGCAGACGATTTAAAGCGGCTCCAGCACATTCCCGGCACCTATTACAATTTTCATCCCGGCAGCCATGTGGGACAGGGTGTGGAGACAGCCATTGAAAAAATCGCCCACACATTAAACAGCGTCATGTTTCCGGAGATGGAGACCACCGTACTGCTGGAGACCATGGCGGGCAAGGGCACGGAGATCGGCGGCCAATTTGAAGAGCTCCGTGAAATCATAGACCGAACAAATCTGGCTGATAAGCTTGGGGTTTGTCTTGATACCTGCCATGTATATGACGGAGGCTACGACATCGTAAATGATCTGGATGGTGTACTGACCCAGTTCGACAAAATCATCGGTCTAAACCGGCTGAGGGCCCTCCACATCAACGACAGTATGAACCCCTTCGCTTCTCACAAGGATCGGCACCAGAAGCTGGGGCAAGGCTCCATGGGCCTTGAGACCTTCCGGCGCATTATGACCCATCCTGCATTAAAGGGGCTGCCCAAAATTCTGGAGACCCCAAATGAACTGCCCGGCTACGCACAGGAGATCGAAATTCTTCGAAATATGGTCTGATTTTTCCTTTCGCAACCGTCAGTTGCGGAAAAATACAGCGGGATTGGTGGTAAAACCAGATGTTGCTTGTTACAATTACAGCAAATCAAATCCCAAGGAGGATTTTATATGGATCTATCAGTCAAAATCTCAGCACTCCGGCGACAGCACGGCTGGAGCCAGGAGGAACTGGCCTCCCGGCTGGGCGTATCCCGCCAGTCCGTGTCCAAATGGGAAAGCGGCACCTCTGTTCCGGAGCTGGAACGGATCATTGAACTCAGCCGTGTCTTCGGTGTCTCCACCGACGCCCTGCTTCTGGAGCAATCCCCCATAGACTATTTTGCCCCGGAGCCTGCTCCCGCCCCCTTGGAATCGGAAATTGCTGATGTTCCCCGGATGGTTTCCCTGGAGGAGGGTAGGACATATTATGCCCTGGTACAGGACATGGCAAAGCGAATCGCCCTGGGGGTATCCCTGTGTATTTTATCACCCATTCCGCTGCTGGTACTCTGCGGGCTGGCAGAATTGCCTCATCCCTTTATTTCCGAGAACTTCGCCGGAGGGTTTGGGGTGGCTGTTCTGCTCCTGATGGTGGCCCTGTCCCTGCCTCTGTTCATTCCTGCCGGAATCGCCCTCAGCAAATATGAATACCTGGAAAAGGAGCTGTTCCTACCCGGTTCCGGCCTTGAGGACAGCATGGCAGAGCAGAAGAAACAGCTCATGCCCGGCTTCACCCGGGGAATTACCCTGGGCGTGGTGCTGTGTATTCTGGGTGTGGCCCAGCTGGTGCTCATATCCAGCCTCCAGGATGCCGCATTTCCCTCCATCATGGCCGTGGTCGGCCTGCTGGCACTGGTCAGTCTGGCGGTACATATTTTTATCCGTGTTGGACTGCCTGTGGACGCCTGTGACAAGCTGCTGCAAACGGGCGACTACACCCGGGAGAAGAAGGATCTTCAGCAGCAGTGGGGCGGCATCTACTGGTGCTTTATGTTGGCCCTCTATCTGGGAATCAGCTTCATTACAGAGAACTGGAAGGAAACCTGGATTGTTTGGCCTGTGGCCGGTGTGCTTTTTGTCCCCTTTTGCGGTATTATGAACCTGATGAAAAGAAAAAAGTAGTTCCGCCTTTACAGCAAACCCGGTCCTTCAACCAAAAAAACACCGGACGCAGTTCCGGTGGATGAGACAAGAACCAGAGGAAGCGCATTCTCCCTCTGGTTCTTTGTATTGACACATAAAAATCCGCCGGAATCCAGCAAAGGGATTCCGGCGGCATCTGCAATTTCGGGCCTGTGTTATTTCTCCAGCTTTCTCTGGAAAAGCTTCACCAGTTCCACCACAGGGATCACCAGAATGCCAAGGCCCAGCGCAATCAGATACTCTGTCA
>CAZFXB010000051.1:0-11571 GCA_964522835.1 uncultured Oscillospiraceae bacterium | reverse complement strand
GATGATGTCCTGTATCACCCCCCATGTGGGCGAGGAGATCTGGCAGATCATGGGCCATGAGGATACCATCGCATACGAGAGCTGGCCCACCTACTCCGAAGAGAAGTGCAAGGATACCGAGGTTACCATTGCTGTCCAGGTCAATGGCAAGCTCCGTGGTACGGTACCCATGGCCGCTGGCCTTCCCAAGGAGGAAGTGGAGGCCAATGTACTGGCAGACGAAAAGATCAAGGCATTCCTGGAAAAGCAGGGCGGAAACATTGTCAAGACCATTGTTGTCCCCAATAAGCTGGTAAATCTGATCGTAAAGTAAATGATTTTCTGAATTTCTTCCGGGAAATTGAAAGTTTTGCTTGACAATCGGGCCTTACTTGCATATAATAAGAAAAGCCATCGAATGGCCCTTAAAGCATTTCACTCGGAAATGCGTCGGAGGGAGGGAAAACAATGTCTGAGATCCGCGTAAAAGAAAATGAGTCTCTTGAAAGTGCTATCAAGAGATTTAAACGCAGCTGTGCGAAGGATGGCGTTATCGCTGAATACAAGAAGAGAGAGCACTATGTGAGCCCCAGCTTGAAGCGTAAGCAGAAGTCTGAAGCCGCCCGTAAGAACAACAAGAGAAAGTACTACTAATTTCTCTTCGATAATGCGTTTAGGCCCCCCACTTTTGTGGGGGGCTTTCATTCTGAATATTTAAGCATGAGCGGTACACCTAATTTCTCTGCCAGTTGCTGCTTTTTTTGGAGCGTTTCCGGGGTGTCGAAGAGGAGCAGGTGAAGCTGTCCCTGCCTCTGAAAGGTGAGATACTGCATCAGAAGCCCGGGAGAGAAGCGGCTGGGGTGGCTGGACTTCAGCTGCTCCAGCTGGGGCAGGGGCAGGGGGCTGCCTTGTCCATCCGGACAGGGAAGCTGAAAATCCACAGCCTGGGGCACAAGCCGAAGGCACAGCCGTCCCTCTGTCAGACTGAGGGCGGATTTCAGAAAGGCTTCCAAGGTGCCTCCGGACACGGCGCAGTCGGCAAGGCGGTAGCCTGGGGGGATTTCGCTTTCATTTTGGCAAAGGTGGATTGACAAGAGCGGTGCCTCCTGATAAGATATTGATTACTTAATTTTATGCAGCCCCGGGAGAACTATGCCGCCCCGGGACGGAAGAAATGAGTTGGTGAAATGGCATTTTCCCTTTTGGCGGATGTGGAGATCGGCTCCATTTATGAGCTTACGCCCCAGTGGTTTTTGGACAGAGGCATCAAACTGATGCTGCTGGATTTTGATAATACCATCATTGCCTACACGGTAAAGGAGCCCACGGAGCAGTTCCTTTCCTGGCGAGAAGCCATGGAACGGGCTGGAGTAACCCTGATGGTGGTGTCCAACAGCCGGAAAAGCCGCCGGGTGCCCGATTTTTGCGAGCCCATTGACCTGCCCTTTATCCGTCACGCCGGAAAGCCCAACCCCAAGGGCATTAGAAGGGCCATGAAGCAGATGGGGTTTGCCGCCAATGAAACCGCTATGGCCGGAGACCAGACCTTTACGGATATTCTGGGAGGAAATCTGGCAGGGGTCACCTCTGTGCTGGTGCGGCCAATCTTTTTCTCCAATCCCTTCCAGAAGATTCGCTTTGCTGTGGAGCAGCCTTTTATTCATCTGGGCCGGAGAAAACGAAAAAGATTATCGAAATAGCAATACCTACTTGCATTTATCCCCGGAATAGGGTAGAATATAGAAGTATAATACTGATTTTATGCCGCTTTTGCGGTGTATTAGAAATTAGGGAGGATATTATTTATGATTTCTGCTGGTGAATTTAGAAACGGCATTACCTTTGACATGGACGGCAACGTCATGCAGATCGTGGAATTCCAGCACGTTAAGCCCGGCAAGGGTGCTGCCTTCGTCCGTGTTAAGATGAAGAACGTCATCACCGGTGCTGTTGTGGAAACCACCTTCAACCCCAGCGCAAAGTACCCCACCGCTTATATCGAGAGAAAGAAGATGGAGTACTCCTACAACGACGGCGGTCTGTACTACTTCATGGACATGGAGACCTACGAGATGACCCCCATCAACGAGTCCGATCTCTCCGACGGCTTCAAGTTCGTTAAGGAAAACACCGAGTGCACCATCCTGAGCTATCAGGGCAACGTGTTCTCCGTAGAGCCCCCCAACTTTGTTGAGCTGGAAGTCACCCAGACTGATCCCGGCTTCAAGGGCGATACCGCTACCAACGTAACCAAGCCCGCTACTCTGGAGACCGGCGCTGAGATCAAGGTGCCCCTGTTCATCAACGAGGGCGAGAAGATCCGTATCGATACCCGCACCGGCGAGTATCTGGAGCGTGCCAAGGGCTAATGGAAGAGCAGGCATCCTATCTTCAGAGCCTGAAGGAGGCAGCGGCTTTGGATCGGAATGATCCCAAAGAGCGGCTCCTTTTAGAGCTGGCGGATACGGTGTCTCTTCTGTGCCATAAGGTCAGCGTGCTTTCCGAGGTGACCGATGGCGTCAATGAGACCCTGGCCGCCGTGGTAGAACAGATGGATTACCTCTTCATGGACGAAGAGGAGGAGCCGGAGGACGGCATGGGCGTGGACGAATACTTCGATGACAGCGAAAGACCGCTGTACGGCGTGAAATGTCCCCAGTGCGGCGACCAGTTCGCCGTGGACGAAAGCTCCCTGATGAAGGGCTTCGCTTGCCCCACCTGCGGCACCAATCTGATTCAAGCTGAATAATTGAAATCGCCAGAGCGGAGCTCTGGCGGTTTTTTGACTTTATGCACTGGTGCGGGAGCACCTGCCTCGCCCCGCTGGGGAGAGGTGGCACGGCGTAAGCCGTGACGGAGAGGGGCGGTTGAGGTAAGAAGTAAGAGGGAAAAGTGAAGAGGTAATGGGATAGTAAATCGGTACGAGTTTGCCGGAAGCTGTTGTTTGCGGTCATTCTGTACCGCAGAGAAACGGATTGCCACACCAGTGACGTCGGTCACTGGCTTGCAATGACAGATCTGAGACAAGTACGGATTCGCTGGAATTTTTCGTGTGTTTCTACTGCATCCTGCCCCCTCTCAGTCAGCTTCGCTGACAGCTCTCCCCGAAGGGGCGAGCCCTGGCGGGTACAAATTTGGTGTTTTATACGTAGTCCATGACATCCACCATGTCATTGCGAACCCGGTGCGCACACCGGGTGTGGCAATCCGTACTCCCCTTAGTATGCAGTTCTTAAAACCCACTCGTCCCTGCCGGGCATGACAAGTCATGTTCCTACGCACAGATTGGTGATTCGTGTGTAATAACGAGGGAGATAGCTGCTTATTGAACACCCAAACAGGAAAATCTTGAAAAAATAGCATACAGAGGTTATAATTGTTTTAATAAACCGGAAGGGGCGTTGTATTATGATCGCTGATTTTATACCACCGGAAAACCCAAATGTGTTTTATGGCAAACAGTCACACGAAGAATTTTGCAATCTATGTGATAAACAAGGCATTCCAGAGGATGAACGATTGGAACTTGCCGAAAAAATGGGGTTTGGATTCGGCTACGCTTATGTGTGTGAGCTGAAGAAAGCAAGAGCTTCCTATGAAGTGCGAGGAGTGTTGGATAGAGCGGATGGCAAATACCATAGGTATGATGAAGCATTGAAACTGGCTCAACAGCATCTTGGGGGAAAACTGGTGTCAGCTATGACTCCGTATCTGATCAAACATAACGGGAAGGTTGATTGCTGGCCTTCGCCGGTGTACGGTGATATGCTATCCGTTCCTTTAACTTCAAAAAATTATGAAAGATATTATGATGAAGAGGAAGAGGAATGGGTTATCAAAAATGAAGAAAAAATCTCTGATTATATGACAGTTCCCTTTCATTACTTTGGCGGTGCGTATACCCAGCATGTAAAAACCACGAGAAGAACAAGCTCAGACTTGGTTAGCGACTCGACAACAACCAATTCTGTGTGGAGCATGGAGCAGGAACCCGGGGCGTATTACCAAACATATGGATATTCTCTGAAAGGTTCAGAGGAATACCATACTCTAATTGTTCGACAAGCTTCTCTGGAAGGAAAATACGAAGATGCACGAGAGGAAAAAGTCAAACAGAGGGGGAATCATACGAAGCTGGCCTTTGTATATTTACCGGTTGCCATAACGGTGGTGATTGCTTTACTGGCTCTGTTCTGGACTTTTACCGGTACGGACGGATTAGAGGAGGCAGTAAACAAAGTGACTCTGCTTGCGTGGCTGGATAACGCAGCACGGGGCGATGGAATTCTGAAAATCATTGCTTTTATACCAGCATTTTTTATAAAAATAGCCGCTATATGTTGGTATCTCCTAGCCCTCATCGGGTCTTTACTTAAAATGGAGAAAATCACAGTTGTTTTGGGCATGGGGTTGCTGGTATGCGGCGGAATTCTTGTGGCAGGTATGCTGGATGAGCTTATTAAGCCGAATCATGACAAGATTATTACCAGAAAAGAGTGGCGTGAGGCACGGAAGGCAAAAAAAGAGGCAAAGCAGCTTGTAAATTCGGCTAAATATAAAAAAGCGAGTGAAGAGTACCATAAGATGCTGCACGAATACGAAGAATATGCCGAGATGTGGACGAAATCCTGGTTTGAGGCATGGAAAGCCAATATTGATTAACGGATTGAGGGCGAAAACGCCGTAACGTTGAACATGAAAAAAGCCATCTCACGGCGTGAGATGGCTTCTGTAATCTGAATTTAGATTCTCATAGCAGCGGCGTAAGCGCTTCTGGTGGCAGACTGGACATTGCCGGAGCCCTCGTTGTCGCCGATGATGATAAAGGTATCAACCACATCTGCGAAGGTAAGAGCCTCGTCCTGAGCGGCCTCCATGCCGCCACAGGCCACGATGGAGTCGCAGGCGATGGTGTGGCTTTCGCCCTTCTTATCGGTGTAGGTGACGGAGCCGGGAGCCACAGCGGTGGTGGTGGCCCGCTTGATGGCGGTCAGATTTTCCATCTTGCCCCAGGCATCGGCAAACATGGAGTAGTAATG
This sequence comes from uncultured Oscillospiraceae bacterium, assembly GCA_964522835.1. Lineage (GTDB taxonomy): Bacteria > Bacillota > Clostridia > Oscillospirales > Oscillospiraceae > HGM13006. The sequence goes on along the minus strand of CAZFXB010000051.1, from coordinate 6,553 downwards.
GACACGGTCTGCCTCAGCGGCAAACTTCTTCTGACGGGAGAGGATGGTGACCTCATGGCCGTTCTCTGCCAGGTACATGGCAGTCTCCATGCCGATCTCGCCGCCGCCAATGACCACTACATTTTTGCCCAGCTCCTGTTCCTTGCCGTAGACCTCAATGGGGTTGAATACGCCGGCAATGGGAGCACCCTGGTCATCCAGCAGGCCGGGAACAGGGGGGAACTTGGGGGTGGCACCCAGAGCGGCGATTACTGCATCGAATTCCTCTTCTGCAATCATCTCCGGGGTGGCGGTGGTGTTCATTTTCACCTCTACAGGGGCCTTTTTCAGCTGTGCGATCAGGTAATCCTTGTAGTCCCGCAGGGGCCACTTAAAGCTGGAGTAGTCTGCGTGGAGCAGCTGGCCACCCAGTTTATCGGATTTTTCATACAGGGTCACACTGTGTCCCCGGTCGCAGAGGTACAGGGCTGTCCGCATACCGGCACAGCCGCCGCCGATGACGGCCACCTTCTTTGGGGTGGTCTCAGCGGGAACCAGAGCCTTCAGCTTGTGCTGAATGCCGATCTCCGGGTTAACGGTACAGACGGATTTCCAGGGGCCCTGCATACCAAGGCCGTGGCAGCGGTTACAGCGGACACAGGGAACAACATCCTCGCCCCGGCCCTCCAGCATCTTCTGGCCGTACTCGCTGTCACAGATAAAGGCACGGCCTACACCGATCATGTCGGTCTTGCCGGAGGCGATATATTCCTCGATGTCGTCAAGATCCTGGAAGCCGCCGATGGGGGCCGTGATGATCTTGGCACCGCTCTTCTTGATGGCCTCGGCATAGCGGATGGTCAGGGGGTCGTGGGGCTGGGAGTTAAAGCCGGTGGGATGGGCCAGATCGCCGTCTCCTGCACGGAGCTGGAGAATGTCGATGTAGCCCTCTGCCAGCTTGGCAAAGGTGACAATATCCTCAATGGTAAGGCCGTCCTCTTCCTCGCCGGAGACCTGCATCTCCACGATGAAGTCCTGACCAAAGGCCTCCTTCATGGCCTTTGCTACCATGATGGGGAACTTGGCCCGGTTTTCCATGGGGCCGCCGAACTCATCGGTACGCTTGTTGTATTTTGGGGACAGGAACTTGGACAGCAGGGTTGCGCCGTAGGAGGCGTGGATGGAGCAGCCGTCATAGCCTACGCCCTTGTAGTAGCGCATCTTGTCGGTAAGCTCCTTGATGTACTGCTGCATCTGCTCGGGGCCCATGGCCTTGATGGGGCCGTCATGTCCGGGAGGGGGGCCGAAGGGCATGGGAGCGCCGTCGCCGCCCATGGGTTCGCCGCCCATCATCTCCTGCATTTCCTCCATCATCTCCTCCATCTCGGCGGGGGAGAGTTCAGGCATCATGCCGGAGGGCTCGCCATCATAGACACCGTAGCCAGCGGGGGCAGACAGATGGGTTGCACCCACTACCTTGGCACCATAGAAGTGGATCTGATCCACCATCAGGGTCATGGCGTTCTCCAGGGCAGGGTCACGGGTGTCCCACATGGGGAAATGACATCCGTCACCAAAGCCCTCACGCTGCTGCAGGTTGGTCCAGTCACCGATGGTAACAATGGCAGCGCCATTCTTGGCCAGACCCACCAGATAATCTACCACAGCGTCAGAGGGATAAAGCTCCGGGCCCTGGAGGAAGTGGGGCAGGGCGTTGGCAGAGAGAAAACGGCTCTTGAGCACCACGTTGCCCACCTTCAGGGGGGAGAGAATATGCTTGTACTTGCGGCTCATTAAAATCGCTCCTTTATTTGCAGTTCTATATGTTAGCATTATAACAAATATGCAGGTTGGGGAAAAGGGACAATTTGTGACTTGTAGAACAATATGCGTGATTTTGCGGGGATACAGAAAAGAGCCGTCTTAAAAGCCCAGTTTACCGGTAATGGGAAACTGCTGCTGATAAGACAGCCCGTGTATTTCGGTGGTTATTCGCTGATTTCCGTCAGTGCCTTTGCCCGCTGATATTTGCTGAGGGTTTCCTCCTGAAGGTTATAGTCCCCCAAAAGCTGGCTGCACAGGGGCGGGAGAGATCCGGCATCACCGTACAAAAGCTCCAGCTCCAGCTCGCAGATGGTTTCCTGTTTGTTGCCCCCGAAGAGATAGCCATAGTCTCCGGCAATCTCGATGCGAACACCGTCGTCCATAAAGAGATAGGCCGCCTTGCGGTCAAATTCTGCGCCGCAGACAGCATGGAGGGGGCGGCCCTTCAGCAGATTTTTCAGCTCCCGGGGGGCACCCTGATCGATCAGCATGGGGATGGCATCCTCAATGTTGTCCACGTTGCACTGCCACTCGTTTCTGGTAAAGAAGCCTGCGTCATCGCTCATATTTGGGGTTTTCAGAGCAGCCACCATACGGCCCCCTTCATCCCGGAGCCGGAGGGTCCACTTTCTTGCGTTGAGCATACCGTCGGCGGTGTCGTAATAGGTGGATCTCATGTGCCGGACTTCGTAATCATCTTTCATATATTGGGTTAGCTCCGGGTCACTGAGCACGGCCTTTAAGGTGGCTTCGTCCGGAACTCTCAACTTCATTTCGATTTCTGTTGCCAATGTGATCGCCTGCCTTTCACGCCCATTGTACCCCTTTTTTTGCCCAATGGCAACCCTTTTCTTCCGTCTCATTTCCGGGGGCTCCTTTCGACAGTTCCGGTCAGAGGTCAGGTCGTATAATGTGGGAAAACACAGGAGGAGACGGTCACAATGAAAGAAAAGCTGAAAAAAACACCTCTTTTGGAAAACTGGTTTTACACACAATCCCCTCTGGTCATTACCAGACCGGCGCTCCGGGAGACCGGGGTCTGTCTCTTGTTTTTGGGGGCGGGCTTTTTGCTGTCCTGCGGCAGGATCTATGGTCATCCGGCACCCTTTGTGTTGGGCCTGCTGGCCTCCGCAGGAGGGGGCCTGCGGGGACTGTGCGGGCTCCTGGGAGCGGTTGGAGGGTATCTCACTATGCAGCCCTTCTCTCAGGGGCTGGAGATGACCAGCAGCGGGATCCTGACCTTTGTGACCATGTACATATTCGGATCCCTGTGGGTCACCAGACAGTCCTGGTTCCGGTGCCTGGTGCCGGGGATTATGTCTGCCGCAGTGGGGGCAATTTTTCTTGTCAGTCAGGAAATTACCTTGCCCCTGGTAACAGCCTACGGCGCAAATACCATGCTGGCGGCACTATCCCCCCTGGCCTTTGACAGGCTTTTTGGGAAAAACCGCCGCAGTGTGGGTGCTCTGGCGGCCCTGGGCTTTTTTATTATTGGCGGTGCTAATTTGCCCCTGCCCCTTTCCCTGAAGCTGGGCTCCGTGGCGGCGGTGGCGTTGACGGCCTCCGGTGTGCGGCGGGTAGATTTTGGAACAGCCGCAGCCATTGGGGCCGGGCTGGGCGGAGCCCTGGATCTGACTTTAGAGGGCGGAGGATTATGGGCTCTGTCTCTGTCGCTGGCTGCACTGGCTGGGGCCAGTGTGCCAAAGCGGTATCCTTTGCTTCGAGTGCTGACATTTGGTGCGGCGCTGTTGGGGGTGGGACTGTTTACTGCTTCTGTGTCTATTCCCTGGCTGCTCACCGGAGGTATCGGGCTGGTGCTTTCTCTGCTGGTTCCGGCGGGGCTCATAGGGGGCCGGGAGGAAAGCGCCATTGCGGAGACCTGTGCCCTGGTGGAGGAAAGACTTAGCTTCGGGGCCAGGGCTCTGGGGGAGCTTTATGATGCGGTGGGCATTGATCCGGAGGACCAGGTGTCCCAGGAACGGCAGCACATTTTTGACAAGGTGGCTTCAAAGGTGTGCCGCCGCTGTACCCGGTACGGCCAGTGCTGGGAGAAACACAGCCAGGAGACCTACGCCCTGCTCCGGGGGGCGCTGGGGGCCATTTTAGAGCGGGGGGAAGCGCTGCGTGAGGATTTTCCGGAACAGTTTTCCCAGGAATGCCGCCACATGGAGGGGCTTTTGGTGGCACTAAATCAGGAACTGGACGGGATCGCCTATCGGAGCCAATGCCGCAGCCGAACCGAGGAGAATCGGATTATTGTAAGCCGGGCGCTTCAGCACATGGGCCACCTTTTGGAGGAAAATGCCCGCCAGCTTCGGTTCAACCAGCGGATCCCGGAGGAGGCCTATGCGGTTCGGGTGGGGGTATCGGCCAAGGGACGAAAGGGGCTTCGTGTCAGCGGAGACCGGGGCATCTGCTTCCATACCGAGGATGGACGGGTATTCTCCATTCTCTGTGACGGTGCCGGCACGGGGGAGGGGGCTGCCAAAGAAAGCCTGCTGGCGGTGGAGACATTGGGGGAGCTGGTGCAGGCCGGCATGAGCCCCGAGATCGCCATGGAATTCATAAACGGGATGTACATTCTTCGGGACAGCGGAGGTTTTTCTACCATGGATGTGCTGGAGCTGAGTCTGGTCACAGGCCAGGGAACTCTGTATAAATGGGGCGCAGCCCCCAGCTATGTAAAGTCGGGAAATCTGGTGAAAAAGGTAGGTTCAGCCGCACCGCCTCCTGGCCTGGGGGTGGGGAGTTCCTTTGGCGCAGAGGTGATACGGCTGAACCTGTGGGGAGGAGATATATTGGTTCTGGTCAGTGACGGGGTGGTGGGAGATGCCGCCGAAGCGCTGCTCCGTACCTACGAAGGGGAGAGTGTGAAGGAACTGGCAGCTCTTTTGGTGGAACAGGCGGAGAAAATGGGTGGGGAGGATGACATGACCGCTGCTGTAATAAAAATTGAGGAAATACGCCCTGCCTGACCAGATTTCAACTATAGTATACGCCCAATAGAAAGAAAAGTCCGTCGAACGGTGTTGGGAAATAGAGAGAAATTTTATAGTTAGTACGAGAAAATACACCATAAGATTGAAAAATGATATTTGCGTGTTAGCACCTTTTGCATTAAAATAGTTTTAAGCGAAACTATTTCGTCGTGTGAAAGGAGTTTTTAAATTGGCATACGTTATTGATCGGGAACACTGTTCCTGCTGTCATCGCTGCCGTGTAGAATGTCCCGTGGGGGCCATCCGTTTTAAGGGCAGTAAGTATTGGATCGACCCGGAGAAGTGTGTGAACTGCGGCCACTGTGCTACAGTATGTCATAACGATGTAATTTCCAACCCGGATGTCCCCAAGCCTGTGGCAGAAAAGCACGATAAGATTGTAAAAGAGTGCGATGTGCTGGTCATCGGCGGCGGCGCTGCTGGTACTGCCGCTGCGGCCAAGGCTGCCTGCGAGGGCAAAAAGGTAATCCTGCTGGAGAAGAACAAGGAAGTGGGCGGCAGTGCCTGGTATGCCCACATGTTCCGTTCCCAGTGGTCCAAATGGCACGAGGCTGCCGGAATTCCGGATCCCAGAGAGAAGCTGGTGCGCCAGTTTGTAAAAAAGACCGGTGTAGACGAAGATATCATCCGGAATATGCTGGACGCCAATGTGGACTTTGTAAACTGGCTTATTGAGGATCACGATCTCCAGAAGGACTATGACTTTGGCCCCTTTGGCCCCTTCGGTATGGGCTTGTGCTGCAAGTATGAGGAGCCCTACAACTACAAGCGGATCGACACCACCATTGGGCCCGGCGGCAACGGCTGGTTCCTGAGCCGGAAGCTGCTGGGAATTATGGAGGCACACGGGGGCGAGGTGCTCTATAAGACCCCTGCCAAGCATCTTATCACCGATGCTGAGGGCAAGGTGACCGGTGCCCTGGCTGAGGACGAAGGCGGCCAGATCGAGATCCACGCCGGTGCTACCATCGTCACCGCCGGTGCCTTCACCCACAACAAGGAGCTGATGAACAAGTTCCAGCCTCTGTTCTACCGGAATGACGACTCCGAGCCTGTCCATGTGTTTACCTGCGCCACCTGTACCGGTGATGGCATCACCATGTGCGAGGAGATCGGTGCGGATATTGACTACAAGAACCGTCGTGTCAACCTGTTCGGGCCTGCCCGTCACCCCTTCGGCACCTGCGGCCTGACTGCATCCCGTGGTATGAGCAACATGAACATTATGCCTGACGGTACCCTGTATAATGCCCCCATGGGCATGGGTGAGGTCAGCGCTCTGGCGCACACCGAAAAGCGGTATCTCTGGTCTGTGATGGATCAGGTGGCACTGGAGAGCGCCATGGAGCGGGCCAAGGGTCAGAAGCCCGATGCGGTGGGCGTGAATATGGACCGGCTGTACAACAACTTCCAGGCTGAGATCGACCAGGAAGTGGAATGGGGCTCCATCAAGAAGGCCGACACCCTGGAGGGGCTGGCAAAGGAGCTTGGTGTGGATCCCAGCGTGCTCCTGGCTTCCGTTGCAGAGCATAATGCACATATCAATGATCCCATGCCCTTTATGCCCGGCCCCTTCGGTGACCCTGATGATGAGGACGAGGGCCCCGGCGGCCCTGGCGGTATGCCTCCCAAGCCCGAGGGCGAAGATGGCCCCGGCGCTCCCGGCGGTATGCCCGGCATGGAAATGCCCAAGGCTACCCCCATTGCACAGGGCCCCTTCTACGCCATCTTTATCAAGCTCTTCCACGAGA
>CAZFXB010000050.1:9727-11660 GCA_964522835.1 uncultured Oscillospiraceae bacterium | reverse complement strand
AGACCTGGCGAGCCACGTTCTGGCCCTGGTTTGCAGTCAGGATGGAGCCGAACATGACCTCGTCCACGTTCTCGGGAGCGATGCCTGCACGCTTAACTGCCTCTTTGACCACGATAGCGCCCATCTCAGCGGGAGCAACGTTGGTCAGGCTGCCCTGGAACTTGCCTACAGCAGTTCTGCAGCAGCTAACAACATATAATTCTTTCATTGGAAACTACCTCCATATTTCATTTACCCAAGAGGGCAATATATAGGTTTTACCACCGATTATTATACGGCACAATCCCAAAAAGGTCAACCTTTCTTCCCTTTATGGGCCTGATTTTTTCGATTTCGGGAGTGGTTTCATAAAATTCCCCGAACCAGCCTGTCCTGGTTCGGGGTTTTGGTCGGCCCATCTATGAGCCAGCAAAATTTTTAATTAGCCGGGAGGGGGGCCGTCATCAGGTGGAGGACCGGGATCGCCGGCGGGCATAGCCACCACTTCGCCGTTCAGGTAACGCTGGTAAGCGTCCTGATAGCAAGCGGTCACTTCGTCAATGCCCATCTCCTCGATGCGTGCTACAAATGCGTCGAATTCGGCGATGTCACGGTTGCCGATGATGAATTCCAGCACGGACTGCTCGATGTAGGTCTTGATGTCGCCATAGAACTGGTTCACAGCATCGGACTCCTCGGTGTTGAGCATGGTGGAGCCCATACCACGGCCTACGGTCAGGTTGGAAGTCCAGATGGAGCTGGCTTCACGCTGAGCCTGGGTGTAGCCGGACTGCTCACGGGTCTCATCACGGTAGAAGGGGCCACGGTCCATGCAGTACATAAACAGTGCCACGGTGGTGGACATATCCGGGTTCTTCAGTACAAGATCGGTGAACACAGGCTGGCCCTGCTCGTTGTACTCGAAGCTCTCGTGCTCCAGGCCGTAGTTACAGAGCACAGCACCCTCGTCGGTGTACATGTAGTTGCAGAACTGCATGGCCAGCTCGGGGTAGTCACACTGGGTGGAGATGGACCAGGGGGTGGAAGCGGCATAGGCCCGCTCCTCCTGGAAGGGGATGGTGCCGCCCTTTTCCTTCACCAGGTCAGGAATGGCAACCAGCTCAAAACCCTCGGTATTAGAGGCATCCTCCAGCGTGGCGATAAAGGTAACCTCGCCGTAGAACACGCCCACACGATCAGAAAGGATCAGCTCGGTGGGAGGATTCTGGAAGTCGGCATAGGACATGAAGTCCTGCCAGATCAGGCCCTCGGAGTACCACTTGTTCACCATGGTGAGATACTCCTTGAACTCGGGCTGAATGGGGCCGTACATAACGGTATCATCCACCTGATAGAAGGGCTCGCTGTTGGCAGCGTCGGCCACCAGGCCGTTGATGCCATAGCCCTGAACCAGGCCGTTGTTGATACCGGTACCGGCATAGTTGAGCACCAGGGCTGCGTCAGCGCCCTTCTTCTCCTTAAATGCCTTCAGCACTTCGTAGAGCTCGTCATAGGTCTCGGGAACGCTGAGACCCAGCTCGTCCAGCCAATCCTTACGGATCAGGGGGCCAAAGGTCTGGGTGGCCTCGGTCTGCATACTGAGCTGAGGCATACCGGCCAGCCAACCGGACTCGGTAAGAGCCTCGGGGACTGCGTCAGGGTAAGTCTCCATCAGCTTGCAGATCTGAGGGGTCAGCTCCTGGGTAAGTAAGGGCAGGTGGTCAATAAGAACCTCGTCTGCAACAGCCGCCTCACCGCCATTGGTGTACAGGGTGGTGGCATTGGAGATGATGTCGCTGAGATCGTTGGAGGCAACCATCAGGTTGAACTTCTCGCTCTCGGTGTCGGGGTTTACCACGGTGAAGTCCAGGCGAACACCGGTACGAACGGCCAGCTCATTCCAGAGGGCACAGTCGTTGCCGATATCCTCGGTGATCTTCAGCACGTTGGGGTT
>CAZFXB010000050.1:0-9627 GCA_964522835.1 uncultured Oscillospiraceae bacterium | reverse complement strand
CAATTTCTTCTTCATTGTAACACTCCTTTTCTAGGGGATTGGTGACAGGAACCTACGATCAGTATACGAAAAAAGCTGTCCTTGCACAATTATCAAAAAGTTTCTGCAAGTATCAAAAATAGAAGAGAGTTAAAAATTGAACCTCCATGTCAAAAAGTGATTCACCCGGTAGGTACAAATTTGGTGGTTTGTACTGGTGCGGCACCCTTGCCTCGCCCCTTCGGGGAGATGTGGCCGCCAAAAGCGGACGGAGAGGGGCACGGCATGGAAAAAGTAAGAGTGAAAAGTGAAGAAGTAGCAAGATGGGAAATCGGTGCAGTTTCGCCCAAATCTGTAGGTATCGCAACTGCATACTGTACCCTCATCAGTCAGCCTGACGGCTGCCAGCTTCCCCCAGGGGAAGCTCATGGCTGGTACGAATTTGGTGGTTTGTACGCAGTCCTTAACCCCTGCCGTACAAAGCAAAATGTGCCGCTGCAATCCGCAGCGGCACACAAGTTTTATTCCGTTATCTGCAAATCCGTCTGATTCAGCAGCTTCTTCTTCCGCCAGACACCGCTGTAGAAATAGATGGCCGCAATAACCGCAGACAGGGTAGGGGCCAGGCCCATGCCCAGGTATACCCCGGGGAGCCCCAGATGGAACACCTCGGTAAGCAACAAACTCAGGGTGATACGAACCACCACACCATCCAGAATGTAGCACACCATGGCAAACCCGGCAGCCCCCACCGCCTGGGCAATGGCCACATAGTTAAAGAACAGGGCCGCAGGGAAGGCCATAATAGAAAGATACCGCAATGCCCGGACAGACTCCGCCATGGCCTCCGGGTCGGAATTGAAGAGCCGTACCAGCTGTTCGGGGAACAGCTGAATGACTGCAAATGCGGCAGCCGCCAGAATCAGGGAGTAAATCACGCCCAGCTTGACACATTTGGCCGCCCGATCCGGCTTTTCGGCACCAATATTCTGTCCTGCCATGGTGCCCACGCCGGTAGAGACGGCGGAAATACTGACCTCACCCAGGTTCACCACCTTGCTGCCCACCGCCACAGCGGAGGCGGCAATGACACCGTAGCCGTTGATGATCCGATTGACAAACACAAAGGACAGGTCAATGAACACATACTGAAGTGAAGAGGGGATCCCCACCTTCAAAAGCACCTTGGCGGTAGCTCCATGAATCTTATACTGGCTCCGCTTCAGGGTAATAAGCCCGGGCTGATGCTTTCGGAGGTAGAGGAAGGCCCAAACGAGGGAGAAGCCCTGTGAGATCTCGGTGGCCAGAGCAGCACCGCCAGCTCCCCACTCAAACACAGCCACAAACAGCAGATCCAGGAACACATTGGCCACAGACGCCACCGCCGAGAAATAAAGGGGCCGCTTGCTGTCGCCCATACCTCTTAAAAAGGAGGTAATGGAGTTATAGGAGAAGGAAATAATGAAGCAGACCGCCCGGACGATCAGGTAGTTGAATGCCTCCTGCCGGGCCTCCGGGGGAATGTTCATCAGGTTCAGCAGGGGCTGAATAAAGGTACATACCAGCACACTCATCACAATGGCCATGATGGCACTGATGGAAAGGGCCGTGCCCACCGTCCGATGGATGCCCTGGTCATTTTTTGCTCCCGCATACTGGGCGATCAGCACCGCAGAGCCTGCGGAGGCACCCAGACCGATGTTACTGGCTGCGTTTACGATGAAGGTTACGTTGTTCACCGCCGCCAGTCCGGCAGACCCGGCAAACTGGCCCACGATAATGGTATCCACCGTGGAGTACAGGGTTTGCAGCAGGTAGGATGCCAAAAAGGGCAGAGAGAATCGGATCAGACCACTTTTTATGTCGCAGGTGGTCAAATCCAGGGTGGATTTTTGTTTTGACATTGACTTCAACTCCATATATAAATAGTTTACATAATTATTAACGAACCCAATGATCCCAGGAACCATCCTCCAGATAGAAATAATGGAACTCACTGAGGTCGTCCCGGCAGAAAATCTCCAGCATTTCCGGGAAATCCTGACCTGTTTTCAGGTTGGGAATATCCTTTTTATTCACCCAGAATACTTCTCCCTCCTCCGAGGAACGAAGCTGGCCTGAGAACTGATTAGACTTAAAAAACAGCACCACATAGCGGCTGCTGTCCTCGTTGTACCAATCCTTCAGTCCGCAGAGTACAGGATTTCGGATGGTGAGGCCGGTCTCCTCATAGACCTCCCGGATGGCGGCATCGCAGAAGGATTCATGGTCCTCCACATGGCCCCCAGGGAAGGATATTCCGGGCCAGTCCTGCTTTTTCCGATCCTGCACCAGAATCTTCTCTCCGTCATAAACCATGGTCATGGTGGTCAGCTCCACGGGTACACTGCGGGACATAAAATCACTCCAATCGAAAAAGTACATTTGCTCCTGCGGGTGCAAGCCCAAGGACTGCATTCCGGCGTGTGAAACAAAGGGACGCTGTTTTCACAGCATCCCTTATGATACAGGATATTAGATGAAAATACAACCGTTAGAATACAAACTGATTGTCAACATCAGTTTTTGATCACTCCGGCAACACCATGGGCCGAAGCTCCGGGGAGATGATCAGCTTGGCCCCGGTCTGAGCCTGAATCTGGGCAACGGCGGTATCTCTGTCTCCCAGCTCCGGGTTATACTCCGTCAGCATGAGACCCTCCGGCGTTACCACCATAACCGCCAGCTCTGTGACGATCATATCCACCACCTTGTAGCCCGTCAGGGGCAGACTGCATTTTTCCACAATTTTCGGCTTACCCCCCTGGGTGTGGATCATGGCCAGGATCACGGTTTTTGCTCCGTTCACCAGGTCCATGGCTCCCCCCATGCCGGTCATCTTCTTGCCGGGAATCAGCCAGTTGCCAAAGCTGCCCTCACTGTCAGCCTCCAGGGCACCCAGCACGCAGGCATCCACATGGCCCCCTCGAATGAGGCCGAAGTTGGTGGCGGAGTCCACGATGACACCGCCGGGAATGATGGTGGCGGGGGCTCCGCTGGCATCCACAATGTGCAGAGGATCCGCTTCCTCCGGGGAGGGTGCGTGGCCCTGGCCCACCAGTCCCAGCTCCGCATGAAGGGTAATGTCCACCCCCTCCGGGAAATACCGGGCGCACTGGGTGGGAATACCGATGCCCAGATTTACCACATAGCCGTCCTTCAGTTCCTGGGCGCAGCGGTTTGCAATAATATCCTTGGCTCTCTGCTTATCCATGGTTTTCTTCCTCCCGCACCACAATATAGTCCACCAGAATACCGGGGGTGACTACGTTTTCGGGCTCGATCTCGCCCACCTCTACCAGATGCTCCGCCTCTACAATCACCGTATTTGCGGCCATGGCCATAAGAGGAGAGAAGTTCCGGGTGGTACCCTTGTACCAGATGTTTCCCTTTTTATCCACCTGATAGCCGGAGATCACCGCAAAATCTGCATGGATGGGCTTCATCAGCAAATAGTCCTTGCCGTCAATCTCCATCTTTCGATCCACCCAGGGGCTTTCCTCCACCAGCGTACCCACCCCGGTGGGGGTCAGAATGCCGGGAATGCCCATGCCTCCGGCCCGGATCATCTCTGCCAGAGACCCCTGGGGCAGAAGTTCCAGCTCCAGTTCTCCCTTGGCCCACTTTTCACTGGCATCGTGGTTGGAGCCCACATGGGAGCCAATGTATTTCTTGATCTTCCCGGAGTGAATGAGCCGAGCCCAGGCGTAGTATTCTGAGCCATCCGGCCCTCCCACCAGAGAACCATCGTCAAAAATCCCCACAATGTCCTGGACATCGCTTTCATCAATGGCTCGGATCACCTGGTGTGCCGCTCCGCAGCCAATAAAGCCGCCGAGCATAACAGTGGCGTGATCGTGAATCAGCTCCGCTGCCTCTTTTGCTGTGATAATTTTGGGCACAGGAAACACCTCTTATAAAAATTTTATCGAAACGAAAATGGTTCTTAATGACATGGTGGGTTTTAAGGACTGCGTACAAACCACCAAATTTGTACCAGCTAGGGCTCGCCCCTTAGGGGCGAGCTGTCAGCGAAGCTGACTGAGAGGGGGCAGGATGCAGCTGCAAGCTTCCACCGTCTTAGGCAAACTCGTTACGTATCAGTCCCTCATCCACCACCCCTTCGGGGCGGTCCCCCTTCTCCCAGGAGAAGGTTTTGGTGCTGCCGCACGGTTCTCCCCACCGTACTTCTTCACTCTTCACTCTTACTTCTTACTTGCCTCAGTCTCCTAGATTCAGCTCATAGGTACACAGATAGAACAGGAAGGAGGTCATCTGATATCGGCTGATTCTGGCGTTATAGTTGTCAAACAGCTCCGTAAGCTCAGAGTCCTTGGTGGTAATATTCTCTGCATCCAGCCACAGGAATGCCGCCACCGCCTCCTGGCTGATCCGGGGATATTCCTCGGCATAGTAGGCCATTTCTGCGGGATCCACGGAAGTATCCAGCCCCATATACTCTGCAAACCGCTTGATAAGCAGGGCTGCCACACGGTAATCCGCATCGTCGTCCCAGTCGTTCCGGAGATCCTCCTCCAGAAGGATCCCGTTCTCCCAGGCCCAGCACATGGCGCTGTAATAGGGATGCTCCGTGGTAAATTCCTCGTCCAGATGCTCCTCGGGGATCACATAGCTGCTCTGGGGGCACTCGGCCACCCGGTACATCACATCCACAAACTCGCCAATCTCTGCCACATATCTGCCGCCGAAGGTGTCCTCCTCCACGGGATCTACATAGCCGTTTCGGTACATATAAAGCACGCTGGCCTGGTTGAAAATATTCTTAATATCGGTGAACACCACCGTATCCTCCATGGCCCCCTCGGTGGAATCTTCTCCAAAGATATGGCCGAAGTAGTCATTGTTCAGGATACCGGAGGACAGTGCAAATTTGTTGGATACATAGAGCCGGTATTGATCCACCAGCTCCTGGGTTACCTCCTGTCCCTCCACCTGGGAATAGGCAGTTTCCGTTGCGCTGTCAAACCGGAAGGTATCCGTAATAAAGCTCTGATCCGACAGCACCGCCACATGGATGCCGCCTGAGAATACATCGGTGCCCTGAAGCAGCCGGGAATCATAGTTGATGCCCCACAGGTTCAGCAGGGTGGGCAGAATGTCGGCGGTGGAGCAATACTCCTCCACGTGGATATTCTCCCGGAGGCCCGGCACATAGCAGATAAAGGAGTTCCGGTACTTTTCAAATACGGTATCCAGCTCCTGTCCTGCCAGCTCGTTGTACTGCTCCTCGGTGAGGCCGTAGGGGTAGTGGTCATTGGTGAGGACAATGCAGGTTTTATCTGCAATGCCCGCCTGCTCCAGCCGCTCCATCAGGTACTGGAGGGCGTACTCCAGCTCCAGATTACAGGCGATATAGGCCTTGACCTCCTCAGAGTAGTTCAGGCCCTCCACCGCAGCCCGGTTTTTTGCGCTCATGGAGTTTTCCCAGTTGTACTGATAGTGGCCGCTGAAGGTCATATAATAGGCATGGAAGGGCTGACCGCTTTCGATATAGTCGTCCACAGACTCCTGCATCATCTCCAGATCGGAGGAGGGCCAGTCAATTTTCACGTTCAGGCCGGAATCTGCGGCCTTGAAGGTGTAGCCCATGTTGGCATGGGTGATATTCCGGTTATAAAAGTCACCAATATAGTTGTGATAGGCCCAGGTCTGATAGCCATGCTCCTTCATGGCGTTGCCCAGGCAATAGGGCAGGAAGTTGCCGGAGGACAGGTCAAAGCTGGACTGGGTCTTGCTTCGGCTCATATCCGGGTAGAGGCCCATGCAGAAGGTATACTCACCATTGGTGGTAACGGACTGATAGGTGCCATAGTAATTTTCAAATATAATCCCCGTGTTGCTGAGTTTATAGAGGGTCGGGGTCAGCTCTTCGGAAATAAACCAGGGGCAGAAGGACTCGGCACAGATGGTAATCAGGTTGTAATCCTTCAGCATACCGGTGTAGTCATTTTTCCGGGTAGGCTGCATGGTAGCGAAGAACTCATCCAGGCTCTTCAGCATCTCGTCATCGGTGGAGGCGGCCAGCTTTGCAAAGTCGATGTTCTCCACATTGTATTCCTGGGCGGAATACTTTTTGCCACCCTGGGTGCGGCCCAGCAGGCCCCCATCCATAAGGGAATCCTCTTCCCCCACGCCCAGGAGCATATACCGGAGCTCCTGCCCCACAGATGCGATCATGCCCACGTTTTTATAGCTGGTGTCCGTGGATGTATTGACATTGGTCAAAATCTCGTACACAGAGAAGGTCTCTGTCCGCCCCACATACAAAAAGCCGGACAAAACCAGAACGATGACACCGATCACCCCAAGCGAGGCCAGACTTTGCCGCCAGGATACCCGGCGCTTGGGGGATTTTCCCCGCACCAGCAGCACGATCAGCAGAATCAGAGGCACCAGAAGCAGAAGAATGGACACAATATTCTGGCCTATGCCATAAAGGATCTGGGCCCAGAAATTTGACAGCACCGCACCGCCCATGGTGGTCTGGCTGATGGGCATAAAGTTGCCGAAAATGGCGAAGTATACAAGCTGTACCTCTGCAAAAATCACCTGCGCCGCAACAAAAATGCAGGTCAGGATGCGGCCCGGAAGCTTGGGCAGCATGGTGCAGAAAAAGGCACATACATTGCCTGCAATCAGGCCAAACAAAATCGGATAAATAATCCGATAATCTATCTCCCGATAGACACACAGGTGGAGACACAGCTCCACATATACGCTGGTAAAGCAAAAAATAATGGAGCTGTCCAGCCACTCCCGCCACAGCGCCCGTCGCAGAACCGGCCCCTTCATGGGAGGCATGTTGATGCCCTCTAAATTAGGCTCCTCCTGGGAGCCCGGTTTCTTTTTCTTTTTTCTGTTATCTTTGTCCACCAGAGGTGGTTCCAAAACAGCCGCCGTTTTCCCGGACTCCTCCGGTGCCGCTGTCTTACGTTCCTCCATGATGTGCTCCTTTCTTATGTATCACGAATTGTTCGCATGATTCGAATGTTTCTTTCAAAAACTCCGCCCATCATACCGCAATCAGGGCAAAAATGCAACAGGTATGAATGAAAGTTCATAAAAAACCAAAGAATTTCTCAAAATATTACAAGTGCGTTGTCCGCAAAATACCCTGCCTTGACAAATTCGTCAAGGCAGGGTAGGGGTTATTCAGAATCATCCCCGTCCAGGGCTTCTGTTCCGGCATAGATGCTATCCTGAAGATACTGAATGTTGTCATCCAGATCCAGACTGATAACACTCATGCCGCTGATGGTAGCACCGGAGTACGACCCCTCGACAGGGATCTGATGCTGCTCAATGTCATAGCCGATATAGGCCCCCACATTGGCTGCATAGCTGAGGATCTCAGACTTGGTCATATCCGTGGTGATCTGGGGCAGAATGACCTGGGCCAGGTCTACCAGGGTGGATGGGGTGGCATATTTGCAGCCGTTGAGGATCTGGTTGATGATGTTCCGCTGGCGGGCAGTGCGCTCATAGTCGTTGCCGTCAAAGCGGTTTCTGGCATGGCCCAGGGCCTGCTTGCCGGTGAGCTTTCGCCAGCCCTCGTCACCCCAAATGTAGCCGTCGCTCCATTCCAGATCCAGCTGGTTTACATTCATGGACCAGATATACTTATTGGCCGTTTTGATTTCGTCCTCATTCATATAGATCCAGACACCACCCAGGGTATCTACCACATCCATAAAGGAGTAAAAGTCCACCGCCACATACCGGTCCACATGAACCTTAAAGTTGGTCTCTATGGTCTCCATCAGCAGTGCAGGGCCCCCGTAGGCATAGGAGTGGTTCATTCTGGTCTTGCCATAGCCAGGCACCGCCACATAGCAGTCCCGCAGGAAGGAGGTCAGGTGAATGGTCTCCGTCTTCTGGTTGATGGACACCAGCATCATCACGTCAGAGCGGCCAACGGCCCCCTCTGCCCTGTTGTCGGTACCCACCAGAAGAATATTGTATACATCCTCGGAGATGGGTATCTCATAGGTAGAGCTGTCCGATGTGATTTTATCAATATGCTTATTCCACCGAAGGAGCTGCTCCTCTGTGGCCTCCAGATTTTTGGCCTTTTCGGCCTCATCCAGTGCCGCCAGCTCAGAGTCCTCATAGGTCTCCTCCTCCAGCTCCGAAGGGGTCACGGTTTCAAAGTAGTCGCTGTCTGCCTTCTGGTAGTTCAGCAGATTCAGAAAATAGTTTACGGTAAGGCCCACCGCCAAAGACAGCACCACAACCGTGGCACCGCAGCTGATAAGCATTTTTTTCAGGAAGCTCATAGGTTTTCTTTCTCCCCGGGATTCCTCCCAGGTATCCTCCACGGGTTCATCCTTGTCTTCCTGCTCCGGTTTGTCTTCCTCCAGTGCTCCGGCAGGCTCCTCTGTGGGCTCCTCCTGGGGTACTCCGGATTCACAAGGGGTCTCCCCCGGCTCTGTATCGGCCAGCTCCCGGGCCAGGGCGATCAGGTTCACAGTATCCTGGGACACTGCCTGCTCTGCCACCTCCGGAGCCTCCGGGGCTTCGGGACTTTCCGGGGTTTCCGGCTGATTCTCCCCCGGGAGCAGCTGCTCGTCCTGGGGCTCTTGCTGATTGAATCGGTTCATATTATCATTCCCACTAAGTCTAAAGATTAGATATTATTATAGTTTTATCCCGCCGGAAAGTCAACGTACAATCGACAAAACGGACTATTTTTCAATCTCCCGGATCAATGAGGCAGCTTTGAGCATAAACCCGGAAATATCAATGTGCTCCGGGCACTGGTTCATACAGGATCCGCATCCCACGCAGCCTTTGGGCTGCCGGTCTCCGGGCATATCCAGAATCGCATTCAGCTTCTCTCTGTCCCCAGAGGCGAAATAGGCATTCAGGGCCGCAAAGATCTCCGGAATGTTCAGCTCCATGGGACAGCCCCGGCATTTTCCGCAGCCGGTGCAGGGAATCCCCGGCAGAGAATGAGAAATTGGCTCTGCATTCTCATAGGTATGGGAACCGGTGGCCGCTTCGCTGTATTCATAAATCATAAAAAACTTTCGCCCTTTCCTTGTGACAACACACGACAGAATAAAGTATCACGCCAAAGGCCTGTAAAGTCAAGAACAAAACCGTATCATTTCTGTCATAATTGTATCAAAAGGGCCATATTCTACGGGATTTTACCAACATTTTTCGTCTTTCTCAGTAATTGCATGGTACAGTGCCTCCGGCGTATCCACCAGACCGATGGCGCCTGCATCCAACATTTCCTCCCGGGCACCAAAGCCCCAGGTCACCCCCAGGGTTGGGATACCGAACACATTGGCCCCATTTACATCATAAGCCGTATCCCCGATCATCAGGGCATCTGTGCCCTCCGTTTTACGCAGCAGATATCGGATCACGGACTCCTTGGAGTCCCGCTGGCCGTCCATGGTGGCCCCACATATAATCTCAAAATACTTTGCCAGATCGAATTTTTGCAGGATTTCCTTCGCCGTCACTTCCGGCTTAGAGGTGGCCACAAACAGCCGATACCCCTCTGCCTTCAGCTTTTCCAGCAGCTGGCGAATCCCTTCGTAGGGCACGTTTTCAAATTTCCCCAGGGTGTTATAG
>CAZFXB010000049.1:0-12117 GCA_964522835.1 uncultured Oscillospiraceae bacterium | reverse complement strand
TTCGGCAAAAACGTACTGCGGTAGTCAATCCCTCAGTCAGCTTCGCTGACAGCTCAGCACAAGGCACTTCCTTCGGTCGCCTTTACACAAGGGAGCCTTTGGCTGGTGCAAATTTGGTGGCTCGTACGTAGTCCTTAAACCGCACACTTCATTGCGAACCAGTGAACGAGTCTACTACGGTGGCAATCCGTAATACCCCCGGTACGCAGTAATTAAAACGCAACCCCTGCGACTGGGCAGTTTATAAGATTCTCACCACCAGGTGCGCAGGTGCTGAATATCCTCCCGGATGCAGGCAAGGGGGTCGGGAAGGTACTGCTCATCCCGCTCAATGATAAAGGCCCTGCAGCCGTTTTCTTCTGCTGCGGTCATAAGGGCCTGATAGTCGAGAATGCAGTCCTTCATGGCACCGCTGACGGTTTTAATTTTAGCCATGGCCTCCAGCATGGCGGGATCGGGAGCCGGAGGGGGGCCTTCGGGGGCGTCTCCGGGGCTGGGGGGCTTCAGGTGACAGCTGCCGTCCCCGTCGGCGGGGGGCGCCATAAAGGGAACGCCCTCGGACCCCAGAATTCCGGTGCTGGCCTTCACGTGCATCAGCTCCACACGTCCGGGATATTTTTTTACAAATTCCACCGGGTCGGTGCCAGCACAAGCGGCCCACCCTGCATCCATCTGGAGGCAGACATAGTTGGGGTCTGTGTTTTTCAGCAGGGTTTCTACCAGGTATTCCCCCTGATCCTGTCGCCATTCGTGGGTGTGATTGTGGTAATAGAGCTTCAGGCCGTATTCACTGAGCTTTTTTCCGGCCCGGTTCATCCGCTCGGCAGCCCAAAGGGCCTGCTGGTGATTGCCAAAGGCCACCAGATTGGTGCCGCAGACATATTCCACCCCCAGCTCACGAAGCAGCTCCGGATCCTGAATCTGGCCGTCTTCTGTGGGGCCCTCCATGGTGTCGATCACCTTCATATTGTGCTTTTTCAGCAGATTTCCCATCTCCTTTGTCAGGGGAGAGAGAAACTCCATGCCCTGAAAGCCCAGCGCTTTGGCATTTACGATCATCTCCTCCGGAGAAAGCTGTAAGGGGCCGTAGCTGTATACGGCCAGGTATAAATCCTTCATTGTGTGCCTCCTTTAAATCAGGGATGTAAAATATGCAGCGGCATTTTGAACCCGCTCTTTTACAGATGTTTTCCCCGTAAAGTCTGGGGAAAGCTCAATGGCCAGGGTGCCATCAAAGTGGTTTTCCTTCATATGGGCCAGGATGGTTTTAAAATCCACCATGCCGGAGCCGTGGGTACATTCCATCAGCTGACCGTTTTCCCCTTTTGCAACATCTTTCAAGTGGCCGTGGGCGGTTACATCCTGAAAATGCTCATAATAGG
Source organism: uncultured Oscillospiraceae bacterium (assembly GCA_964522835.1). Taxonomy (GTDB): domain Bacteria; phylum Bacillota; class Clostridia; order Oscillospirales; family Oscillospiraceae; genus HGM13006. Next base: position 10,735 of record CAZFXB010000049.1, on the reverse strand, counting down.
GGATTGGCTCTTCTCCGGCAAATAGCATATTTCCGCTGTCGTAAACCAGACGCAGCCCCGGAACAGCCTGGAGCAGATAGGAAAGCTCCGCCTGAGAACACATGGGGAATTCCCGATGGGGAGCATCCTCGATGACCACCGTAACACCTTGGGCTCCGGCGTATTCCACCACAGGCTTCAAAACGGAAATAAAGGCATCCGCCAGCTGCTGGCGGGACATGACCGCAACCGCATCCTCATATCCGGCAGGCACAAACATCATCACCCGGGTACCCAGCCGAAGGGCCTGATCGACGGCCTCTTTGCCCTGGGCAATGGCAGCAGCGTTTCCGGCTTCTGTAGGCATGGGGGCAGAGATAAAGGCAAGATAACAGCTGCATTTTGTGGCTGTTTTCTCCATTGCGTCCAAAACGGCCCCTTCGCCGCCGTATTGGAAATCCATGGAGGAGATGTCCAGATAATCAATGCCCGCCGCTTTGACCTGGCTGTAGATGTTAAAAAGGCTGGGCTTTTCCTGCATGGTTTCTTCCCGCCTCAGCCCCGGAATATCCGGCATGGGGAGCAGGGGCAGCGTCATGACAGATAATGTCATAATAAGACCTCCCATTTTTTCGTTGATATATTCATTATATAAACCCGCTTTTTGGAGCACAATCATCATTTTTCAATATCATTAAGCAATTATGAAAGCCAGGGGAGAGAATCTAATACATCCCCACCTTTTCTAATTTGTCCCCCTTGTATGGCCCTATTTCTTTCGATATAATAGTATGTAAATGAACCAAAAAGGAGGCCCCCTTATGCTTTCTATTCAGAATTTGACTGTAGATTATCAGAAAGAGCCCCTGGCCATTGAGACAAATAAGCCTGGATTCAGCTGGCATATTCAGAGTACCCAGCGGGGGTGCAGGCAGCAAGCCTACCAGCTCCAGGTGGAGGAAGCGCACCGTGTGCTGTGGAACAGCGGCAGAGTGTCCTCTGACCAGATGCTGAATATTCCCTATGAAGGCCCTGCACTGCAGCCGGAGTGCTGCTATGGCTGGCGTGTGACGATATGGGATCAGGATGGGCAGACGGCTCAGGCTGAATCCTTCTTTGAAACAGCACCGGACAGCTTTTTGTCGGCAAAATGGATCGGTTCCGATGCGCTGATGCTCAGTGCACATACCCAGTCCACCTTCCAATTTACATACACGGTGGAAATTCTGGAGGGCTCCACACGGGCAGGCTTTCTGTTCGGTGGAAACGACAGCCGTCTGATGGACAGAAATAAAAACATCCAGGGGGCCGAAAGTACCCGGGACGAAAGCTATATTGCACTGGTTTTGGACATTGGCCATGTGGAAAAGGGAGAAGGGGCCAGGTTTTTGGCTTATCGCCGGGGCTATGACCCGAAGGACGGCAAGGGCCCTATCCATACGGTGGAGATCCCCACAGAGCTGATTCACAGTGGAAACTGCCGCAGTCCCCACCAATTCGTTGTGAAGTGCGTCTATGGTGAAATCGAGGTGCTTTTGGACGGCAGCTGTATTACCCAGTCTCCCGGCCCCTTCCCCGGAGCGACCTGGAATCTGAACCCTGTGGGCCAGGGCAATAATTTTATCTGCTTCCCGCTGCTGTGTGATGTGGGCATAGAAATGGAGCCCAACCAGAGGGCCGTTTTCTCTGATTTTGCGGTGAAAAATTACCGGCAGCCCTGCAATGCTTTGTTAGAGGGCTTCCCAGAGAAGATTTTCGGCGGTGGAGACCGGATCCTGGCACAGGGCGGCGAAGCCGGGACGAAGTGTCTTGCAGATCCAAGTCATGGGGGCCTGACCATGCTTCGCACAGAGTTTTCTGCGGAAAAGCCCATAAAGCGGGCCAGACTGTATGCCACTGCCCGGGGCATTTATACGCTCTATCTCAACGGCAAACCGGTGGGCGAAGATTGGTTTGCGCCGGGGCTCAGTCAGTATAATAAGACCCATTTCTATCAGGTTTACGATGTAACAGAATATCTGAATCCCGGTGAGAATGCGATGGGTGCCTATTTGGCCGAGGGCTGGTGGAGCGGAGCAATCACCTTCTCCGGGGACAAGTGGAATTTCTTTGGAGACCGTCAAAGCCTGCTCTGTCGGCTGGCCATCGAGTATGAGGATGGAACCAAGGCAAATGTGGTATCCCAGCCCCAGACCTGGCAGTATTGTCTGGATGGCCCCATTGTGTACAGCAGCCTGTTCCAGGGCGAAATTTACGACAGCAGAAGGGAGAAGCCCGGTTGGGCCCGGCCCGGATACCCGGCAGAGGGCTGGCTGCCCGCAAGGGAAACCCTGCTCAGTCCGGAAAATGCCTTCATTGGGGATATGGTACTGCCCCCCTTCGGCCAGAAGGTGTCTATGAACTATGAGGGATGGCGTTTGGCACCTCAGCAGGACAGGGGTGTGGGTGTAAAGGCGGTGCTGACTGCCAAGGCCATGTCCGAGCTCCGACCCGGCGTCTATATCTACGATATGGGACAGAATCTGGCCGGTGTGCCGGAGATCACGCTGCAGGGAACGGCAGGACAGAAGGTGACCCTGCGGTATGCAGAGATGCTATATCCGGATATGGAGGAGTACAAGGCACACAGGGGTATGCTGATGCTGGAGAATATCCGGGGGGCTCTGGCTCAGGATCAGGTGATCCTGAAGGATGGAGCCCAAACCATACGGCCCCAGTTTACCTTCCACGGCTATCGGTATCTGGAGATCACTGGAATTCCGGAGCCTCTGCCTCTGGAGAATGTGCGGGGGCTGGCGCTCAGCTCTGTGGAGGTAACAGCCCAGTTCCGGTGCTCCGATCCGGACATCAACCGGCTTTATGAAAATATCTGCTGGTCCCTCCGGGATAATTTCATCTCCATTCCCACGGATTGCCCCCAGCGGAACGAGCGGATGGGCTGGTCGGGAGATATCTCTGTATTTTCAAGAACAGCAGCCTATATGGCAGATTGTGATCGATTCCTACAGCGGCACATGACCGCCCTGCGGGATACCCAAAGTGCCGAAGGCAGATTTGATGATGTGGCTCCGGTAGGGGGCGGCTTTGGCGGCATCCTTTGGGGCAGTGCCGGAATTACTGTGCCCTGGGAGGTCTATCACCAGTTTGGCGATCGGAGACTGCTGGAGGAGCACTTTCCCGCAATGTGCCGCTACCTGCGGTATCTCCAGTCCAAGGTGGATGAGGCTGGACTGGTGTCCGAGGGGCCTCTGGGGGACTGGCTGGGGCCGGAAAATGAGAAAAATGAGCCTCAGCTGCTGTGGCAGAGCTACTATATCTATGATCTCTGGGTGGTGCTGGAGACAGCCCGACTTCTGGGCGACCAGCAGGCTGCGGCCGAGTTTCAGCCTGTCTACGAGGAGGCACGGGCCCTGTTCCACCGTGTGTTCCTGGATCCGGTGACCGGGGAGACGGTCTATTCTTCGGAGAAATCTGCCCGGGGCGAGGCCACCATGGGGCCGCCCAGAATGGGCCCACCCAAGGCCCTGCCCCCTCAGACGGAAAGTGGGAAATATTTGATGGATACCCAGACCTCCTATGCTGTGCCTTTGGCACTGGGGGTTCTGGAGCCGGAGGTGGCAGCAAAGGCAAAATCCCATCTTCTCCGGGCTGTCCGGCGGGAGAATGTGGACGACAGCGGCGTTCTTCGGAAACCCCACAGTCTGATGACCGGCTTTATCGGTACCGCCTGGCTGTGCCCTGCCCTTTCCATGACAGAGGGGGACGAGGATGCCTGGAAGCTGCTGAAACAGCGGGAGTATCCCTCCTGGCTCTACCCGGTGAAGCAGGGGGCTACCACGATTTGGGAGCGGCTGGATTCCTATACCCTGGACAAGGGGTTTGGAGGCAACAACTCTATGAACTCCTTCAACCACTATTCCTTTGGTGCAGTGGGTTTTTGGATGCTGTCCCGGATTCTGGGGCTTGCTCCGGCAGAGAAGGCGGCCTGCTGGGATCTGATACCTACCCCGGATCCCACCGGTCAGGTCACCTGGGCAGAGGGCAGCGTGGAGACCGTAAAAGGAACCTACGAGAGCGGATGGAGAATACAGCCTGGGAAGGTGGAATATCGGTTCACCCTGCCTGCCAATACCACCGCAACCCTGTATCTTCCGGTTCAGGACGGAGTGATTATTCTGCTGGGCCAGGAGCGAGTGACACCGCTCCGCTATGAAAATGGCCGGGCTGTGTTCCAGATCTCCTCTGGCAGCTATGAATTTACGGTATTGGGCTGATGATGTGATACAAAAATGGGGTCGCTGCGCTTTGCAGCGACCCTTTTCTATGCAGCACCGGTGCGGGAGCACCAGAGCCTCCCTTGTTAAAGGGAGGTGGGCCGCCTAAAGGCGGCTCGGAGGGATTGTGCGGTAGACCGATCCATATAACTGAAAATATCCGGCGAAATCGAACTGCGGTAGTGAATCCCCCAGTCAGCTGACGCTGACAGCCCCCTTTGACAAGGGGGCCTCTGGCCGGTGCAAATCTGGTGGTTTGTACACATTCTCGGGGCTAACGTTAAGCCATGTCAGGAATCTGGTATTTTTTCCGTCCGGCAAAATGCAGCCCCAATCCCAGCATCAGCCCCACCAGAGCCGGAAAAACCCAGCCCAGGTTAATGGAGAAAAGGGGGAGACAGCGATCTGCCAGCGCCAGAAGGCCATCCACCCGGAGCACATTCTGAAGCCCCTGAGGCAGGGTTTTCAGCATATCCAGCACGGCGGCTCCGCAGGTAAAGGCGGTGACCGAGACATATACCCGCCGATCATGGCCGAAGGCTTTCCCACACAGGGCCAGCAGAATCAGGGTGATGGTGGGGGGATACAGGAACATCAGCACGGGCAGGGAGTAGTCGATGATCCGGCTCAGCCCAAAATTGGAGATCAGGAAGGAAAACAGGGTAAAAATCACCGCCCAGGCACGATAGGAAAGGGCCCTGGGGAACATACGCACAAAGGTCTCGGCGCAGCTGGTGACCAGCCCAATGGAGGTTTTGAGACAGGCGAAGGTGATGGTCAGGGCCAGCACAATGCTGCCGAAGGATCCCAGATAGTGACCTGCGATTTGTGCCAAAGCGATGCCGCCGTTGTCGGAGCATTCAAACAGCCCCAGAGACTGGGCTCCCATGAGAATGGTCAGCACATAAATAAGGGCCATCAGGGCTCCGGCCAGGCTGCCGGAAAGAAGCACATCCTTTGCAATGGCCCTGTCATCGGTGATGCCCATGCCCCGGATGATGTCAATGACCACAATGCCGAAGGCCAGCCCGGCGATGGCGTCCATGGTGCCGTAGCCCTCCACAAAGCCGGAAAACAGGGCTCCTGTTTCATAGCTCTGGGCTGGGGCTGTGGAAAAGATGCTGGTGCTGGGCTGCATCAGGGCGGTGATGACCAAAATGGCCAAAAAAAGGAGGAACAGGGGGTTGATGATCTTTCCAATCCAAACGGTGATATTGGCGGGCCGAAGAGAAAAAATCAGCACCAGAACAAAGAATATGCCGGAGAAAGCCAGCAGTGCGCCGGCGCTTTCGCTGCCCAGCATGGGGGCAATTCCCGTGGTGAAGGAGGTGGTGGCGCACCTGGGGATGGCGAAGCAGGGGCCGATGGTCAGATACAGCAGGCAGGTAAAAAAGCAGCTGTATCGGGGGCCCACCTTGCTGGCAAGGGCCTGGAGCCCGTCAGAGTGGGTGATGCCAATGGCGGCAACCCCCAGAACGGGAATGCCAACGGCGGTGATGATAAACCCGATCATGGCGGGAATTACGTTGCTGCCTGCCAGCTGGCCCAGGTGTACGGGAAAAATCAAATTTCCCGCACCGAAGAACATACCAAACAGTGTGCCTGCCACCAGAATCTGCTGTTTCAAAGTAAGATGCTTGTTCATAATGCTGCTTCCTCTCGTAATGAACTGAATCTATTGTAGTATATTCCTTGCAATTTGAGAAACGCTTGTTTATAATGGGGGTATGACAAACTGTAATAGATATGGAATGATTATATGGACAGCAAAAAACTGGAGATTCTAATGACAGCGGCAGATTTGGGCAGCTTTACCAGAGCTTCCGAGGTGGTGGGCTACACCCAGTCTGGCCTGACCCACATGATGGATGCGCTGGAGAAGGAGATCGGCTTTCCTCTGCTGCGGCGGAGCCACAGCGGCATTCAGCTGACAGAGCAGGGGCGGCAGCTTATGCCGGCCATCCGGGAGTTCCTTCAGGCCAATGCCAATCTGGAGCGACAGATTCAGAATCTGGCCCAGCAAAATACAGAGGTGATCCGGATCGCCGCCTATGCCAGCATAGCCATGCACTGGATGCCGGAGATTCTCTACCGATTCCGGCGAATTTGTCCGGAGGTGCGGGTGGATCTTCGGATGGTGGACCATGCGCTGGAGCCCTTTGAGCTGCTGGAGCAGGGCCAGACCGATGTGATTTTTGCCAGCCGCCAGAACTATAGCCATTGCAGCTGGATTCCCCTTTACGAAGAAAAGCTGTATGCCATTCTGCCTCTGGCCTACCCTCTGGGGGAACGGAGGGAATTTCCACTGGAGGAATTCGGGGGGCAGGAGTTTATTATGCCCTACGGCCGGTTTGATAAGGATGTTTTGGCAGCCCTGGAGCCGGTGGGGGTAAAGCTGAATGCAAAAATTGCCCGGGTGGATGATGAAACGGTGATTCGTATGGTGGGCCGGGGGCTGGGGGTCAGCTTAATGTCGGAGCTGATGATCCGGGGCCGTACCGACGATGTGCTCTGCGTTCCCGTTACCCCCAAGGCTGTCCGGGAGCTGGGCATGGGAACCCACATTCGGAAAAGGGACACAGAAAACATTCAAAAGCTGAAAAAATGTGTTATGGAGTTTATTGAAGAACTGCCAAAGCGGAAATAACAATGGGTCTGCCCCCGGATCATAGGATCCTGTGGAGGCAGACCTGCTGCATAATCGGGCTTATTTGTCCTTTTCCAGCACCAGATGGCAGAAATCCAGAGCCGTATCCCGGAAATAGCCCTGCTTGGGCAGCCTGACCCGAAGGGTCAGCGTGTTTGCCTGGCCCACAGGTCAGCAGATCTCCAGGCTGTCCCCATTTGGAACACAGCGGCCTTGTCTGCACAACCGGCCATCGGCCTCAATGGTGAAGTCCAGCTCTGCTACCTCGAAATCAATGTTAAAGCCGTGGGTGTTGAGCCGTTTCTGCCCCGGGGCAATGCCGCACAGCCCCCGCAGAGTACAGTAGCCCCTGGCTGTGTAGGCAGAGATGTCGAAGGCGGCCCACACCTCTTCGGCGGATTGGCCTGCCGTCAGGCATACCCCACGCTTATGGGCGGTTTCTGACTGGCGGAAGGTTGGGCCTCGCCCGGAGGAGTGAATGGAGCGGAGACTGCCCCCGTAGTAGGTTTGGTCCAGAGTCACAAGGGCCGCATTGGAGGCAGAACAGGGCAGGGTGCTGACGGGCTTTTCTCTGTCAGGATCCATCGAAGGGTGAGCTGCTCCTGTGCGCCCATGGATTGGGCGGTAATGCGAAGGGCCCGCACCAGATCTCCCTGTACAGCCAGGACTTCTTTCCGCAAATCGGTGTGCGCCGGGGTGCGGAGCTCCAGCTTGGGCAGTGCGGCCTGACCGAGGGCTTCGTAGTCGGCTCGGGTGGTTTCCAGGGTGTAGCAGCTTGTGCCGGGCGTAAAGTCATCTGCCAGGGTTCCATCCACCATAAGGCCGGTTATCAGGCTGTCGGGAATGGGGCTTTTCTGCAGCAGCCGGGTCACCTCCCGGGTTGTGGGGTAGGCACCCTCTCTGGAAATGGGCCGGAGGCCAAAGGTATAGCGATAGATTTTCCCGGAGGGGATGGCTGTGGGAGCTGGGGTGGCTTCAACGGCAAGCTGGAGCGTAGAAACCAGGGTGGGGTCAATGTGTACTGTGCCGGCATAGGCCATGTCTCCGTCGATGGTACCCCGGGGACAGGACATTTCTGCCTGAACCCAGTCCAGCTTTGCAGATTGGACGAACTGGAGGTTTACAAAAAGCTCGCCTCCCGGCACTCTGGGCGCAGATGCAATGGCCTCTGCCAGTTGGGGCAGGGTAAGGGTTTTTGCGGCACAGACCAGGGAGGCGTCTTCAAAACTCTGGCCCGCAGGCAGATCAATACGTGCTTCTCCCGATGCAAATGAGGTTTCTCCGTCTGTCAGGATCCATTTCAGCAGGTAGTCCTTTAAGTTTCGGAAGGAATATCGGTTTTCCATCGACAGAATTCCCCGAGCCAGATCCACCGGCGTTACCCGGATTCGACCGTAGGCCGCTTTCAGCTCTGCGGCATCGGGCTTATATTCATTGCTGCCGGTGACCACACCGTTGCAGGCAAAGGCACCCAGGGCGAAGTGGCCCTGCTGGGCTCCGTAGAGCTGTTTCATAAACATGCCCTGGTAGCCCAAATACCGCTGAAGCCCCGCCGCCTTCAGCTTGTCATCTACGCCGATGTCCGAGCCATAGGCCCAGAGGGACATGTCCTTCCAACTCCACAGATACATGCCCAGAAAGTTGATGTGGTTCTTGACAAAATCATTCTGAAATACATAGCTGTCGCTGAAGCCGCCCCGGCCGTGTACCTCGCTCCAGGCGAATTCCGACAGGATCAGGGGCCTGGGATCGGTACCTTCCAGATAATTCAGCATGGCGGTGGGGCTGGGGTAGTCCAGATTGGAGATGGTGTTGCCCTCATGCTCCGACTTAAAGAAGATGATCCGGGACTCCTCCTCGTAGTTGCTTACCCACTGATGCATATGAATGTAGGGAGAACCGCTGCCTGCCTCGTTGCAGAGAGACCAGATGATGACGGAGGGGTGGTTCCGGTTGGGAATTACATTGGCCTTCTGCCGATCCAGCAGCGCCGGTTCCAGCCGCAGCTGCATTTCGCTGGCCTGTCCCAGTCCCAGCCGCTGTATGATGGACTTTTCCTTTTCCTCCTGGGTGGGCTCTGGGCCAACAATGTCCTGGGGGCCGGAGCCGCCGTCTTCAAAGTCATTTTCACTGGGGCCCTTGTTGATTGGGGCAGAGGGATCGTCAATATCTCCCGCTGTTTCCACATTGGCCTCTGCAAAAAGATAGATACCGTATTGATCGCAGTAATCATACAGGGTGGGATCGCAGGTATAATGAGAGGTGCGGATGGAGTTGATATTCAGCGCCTTTATTTGGGCAAGCTCCTGGGCGTGGTGCTCAGGGGACACCCAGCAGCCTCCGTCCAGCCACATTTCGTGGCGATTTACGCCGTAGAGGAAGATGCGCCGGCCGTTGATGGTGTAATATTGCTTGCCCCATGGTGCAGTTTTTTGCTCCAGCACCCGGAACCCCACCTTGCAGCCTGTGGCCTCTGTGACCTGGCCATTTTGTGCCACCGTCAGCACCAGATTGTACAGGTTCGGGGTCTCATCATTCCAGTGCTTGGGGGCTGTTACAGGCAGGGCTGCTTTGAGCACCAGCTCCGATTCGTAGGGAAACCGGAATTTGGTCTCTTCCCCACGGGAGGAAAGATACTCTTTTGAGAGAACTGTCCCCTTTTCTGCTGAAAAGCTGGTTTCTGCCACCAGCGTTTTCCCGTCGTAGAGGGCTGCGGTACCTGGAAGGTGCGGCGATAGGTGCCCACCGAAGCGGTATCCGGATCCACTCGCAGGGTGGCTGCATCCCGGGGTTTATTGTAGTTTTCAAAAATGACCCCGTCCCCAATGTACATGGGGGCATCATAAAGCCGCCGGTATAGTCCCGTTTCCTGGTCAAAGGTCTGGGCAACCTGCCAGCTCATAGGCACGGAAATATAGTCCCATTGGATGTTTTCTTTGTACTGGGTTCCGGTAAAGGCTCTGGGGTCTGCTTTCGGTTCTGTTTGAATGGCCTTATCCCGGCAGGAATAGGCCCAGTGAAATTGCCAGGTGCAGGACTGGGCGGTTCCGTTCAGATTTATCACGAACTGGGAATCTTTTCGGAAATCCCGCTGGGGGATGGGCTGTTCCAGATTCCATAGTGCCTCTTTGCCGGAAGCAAAGGGCACAGAGGTTGTCCGGTAGGGCTCCCGGTATTCCTGATAAATCTCCGGGGTCTGGTTCCAGAAGGTGTATTCATAGCTGTGCTGATTGATGGCAGGGTTCATAGGGATTCCTCCTTGTATGGGTGGGAGAAATGTGCTGTCCCCGGAGGATATCCTCCACCAGTTTTTCACCAGTGTGCTGTATGGCAGCTCGGACTATCCCTATATTCTGTTTCAGGCGGGAAGGGATCCGGATGCCATGGATCTGGTGCTGGAGCTGTACCAGGAAACGGAGCATCCTGGGGCCTATACCCATGCGTTTCGGTTCAGCTGTCTTTCCATGCTGTTTCTTCGGCTTCTGCGCTGTCACAGCGACCACATTGGGATCGGAAGCCCCGGCAGAGGAAATCTGGCGGCAGTGGTGCCCATTTTACAATATATGCAGGCCCATTGTGCCACAGTCAGCCGCTCCGGGCTGGCAGAACTGTTTCACTACCATGAGGCTTACCTGAGCAGGCTCATCAAAAAGGCTACCGGCCAGACCTTTGCCCAGATTTTGCAGGAATTGCGGCTCAGAAAGGCCCAGCAGCTTCTTTTGACCACGGATTTGCCCATCGCCGAAATTGTATCCCTGGTGGGACTTAGCAGCGTCAGCCATTTCCACAAAATCTACCTTCAGCGGTTTGGAAAGACACCACGGGAGGAACGGAG
>CAZFXB010000048.1:0-12230 GCA_964522835.1 uncultured Oscillospiraceae bacterium | reverse complement strand
CCGATACCAGCTCCATGAGGGCCGCCTTGGGCCGTAACTGTGCCGCCACTGATGGTAATTTTGCTGGCAGAACCATCCCAGCCACCACCAATACCGGCTCCACCTTGGCCACCGGTAGCTACCAAGCTACCGGTCCCCAATGTGCCTCCCTGAATCACCAAGGAGCCAGGGCTGTTCTTTTGCAAGCCAGCATAAGAAGAACCACTGGTTAATTTATTTACGGTATTGTCTGCCAGTGTGATGGTCACGGTTCCGGTGCATTGGTCCGTTACTGTGAATGCACAGGCCACACCTGAACTCACGTCAATATTTACCCCAGCCAGGGTGATGTTGGCGTTTTCGCTCAAAACATCAATGCGGTTGGTGGTAGCAGTAGTGGGGTCAGTATTGCTGATTTCAACAGCAGATGCTGTCTTAATTTTAAGAAGATTGCTGTCATATTCATAATCAGCAGCAGTCAGGTTTTTACCGCTGATGACAAAGTCCCCCACATTCACGGGATTATACCGATGGCAGTAGATACACTTAGCATCTACAACATTATGCTCTGCCTTGTCCCCCACTGCGAATACGGCGGTAACACCGCAGGCCCCGCTACAGGTCTTTTTTACATACTTGGGAGCATAACAGGTGGCCTCACTGACGGTGGTTTCAGAGCCCCAGTTGTGGGTGCACTGCTCTGTGGTAAACTCCAGCTCCGCCAGCTGCAACGTATTACCGGAGCGGACGGAGGTAATATGCAGCTTGTAATACTTATAATAAGCAGCATTGTCGGGAACTGCATAGGAATGGGATTCATAGTTCGCCATGGGCAGGTTCGTATCCCCGGAAACCGACTGAATTACATGCCACTGCACATCGTCTGTGCCGTAATTGTTAGAGCCGTACAGTGTCCAATCTGTCGGATTTCTTTGTCCTTCCGTGTCGTTGCCGGTGTATAAGGTGTACCCGGTCACCTTCACCACATCGGATGCATCCATGATAACATAGGCCCCGCCGGAGGGCATATCGAGACACCATTTCGAGAAATTTCCATCTGTCTTTTTCCCGTCCAGGAGCTCCTTATAGCTCTCGCCGCTGTTGCCAGAGGTGCCCTCTAACGGGGTAAAGGTGGGGCTGTCCCCCTCTGCCGCTGCCACTGCCGTGGGCAATAAAATCAGCACCATACACAGCACCAATAGAACCCGCAAAATTCGTTTTTTCATGTGATTACCTCTTTTCTTTGTTGCGATGATTCTTCCACCCGGAAGGGAACCTGCAAAACTCAGGGCTTTGCTTCGCCTTTTTGCTCCACAAGTACGGCAATAACCTTTTTCAGCAGTCCGATCTGGGTTTGGAGATAAAAATCATCCTCAAACAGGGCATAGTGTACACAGGCCCGGATCAGTATAAAAATCAGCGGGGTTGTGATCTGATAGGGAATGCCGATTTTGCTCTCCAGCTGTTTTGCATACTCGGTATAGCGCCGATCCACGCCCGCAAAAAACCGCTTGCCATACTCCCGGTATTTCGGGTGGGTGTAAACCTGATACATAAGCCGATACTTCTTACCGTGGGTCTGGGCTGTCCAGTAGGGGATCTCATCAATAAACCGCACAATGTCCTGGGGATCCACAGGCGCCTTGGCCATAAACTCGTCCTCTACATGGGACATGCAATACTCCGTGGACTGTATCACCAGATCATCCAGATCTTCGAAATAGGTATACAGGCTGCCGGAGGTAATGCCGCAGGCCTTTGCCAGCGCCTTGATGCCCACGCCAAACAACCCATGCTCGGCATAGCAGTCATAGCACCGCACCATGATCTCCTCTTTTTTCTGCTGGTAAGCCTCCTCATCTCTGACCCTCATCTTACCACCTCTCTAATTATTTAATCGTTCAATCAAAATATAGCACATGTTTTTTTAGAACGCAATAGTTTTTTCTGCCTTTTTTACAAAAAATTCAGGCAGCTTCACAGAGAAGCCGCCTGAAGGGTCGATTCATTATTTTCGGGCCCAGCAGTGCCTTAATAGTTCTCTTTCCGAACCTCAAAATAGCTCTGGGGATGGGCGCAGACGGGACATACCTCCGGGGCCTTGGTGCCTACGCAGATGTGGCCGCAGTTCCGGCACTCCCATACGGTAACGGAGCTCTTCTCAAAGACGGTCTTGGTCTCTACATTGTTCAGCAGGGCACGATACCGCTCCTCATGGCTCTTCTCAATGGCGGCCACCCCACGGAACTTCTCTGCCAGCTCGTGGAAGCCCTCTTCCTCGGCAGTCTTGGCAAATCCGGCATACATATCCGTCCACTCGTAGTTCTCACCCTGGGCTGCTGCCTCCAGATTGCTGGCGGTGTCCCCCAGAAGCCCCAGCTCCTTGAACCACATCTTGGCGTGCTCCTTCTCATTATCAGCGGTGGCCTGGAAAATGGCTGCGATCTGCTCGTAGCCCTCCTTCTTGGCCACACTGGCAAAGTAGGTATACTTGTTTCTGGCTTCGCTCTCGCCCATAAAGGCGGCCAGCAGATTTTCTTCGGTCTTGGTTCCCTTGTAATTCATTGGTGTTCTCCCTTCTAAGACAAATATATGTTCATCATAGCACGTTTTTTCCCGTTGTCAAGAGAACCCCCGTCCCTTCACCAAATTCTCCCAAAGGCCGATTTTCCTTGACAATTTCACCTTCTATGATATAATGGTATCAAAAAGTTACAAATTGATTTCAAATTTCATTTCTTTTGTTTTCTTTTTGAAATCAACCGGAGGTATTATCCATGAAAGCCAAACAGAAGCGTCATTTTCACTGGAGCACCGCCCTGCTGGTGGTGGCCATGTGTGCCATGATCGTCTCCTATTTCCTTGTAGTGGCCTCAGGCCCCTGCACCTATACCATTCACGACAACGGAACCACCGTCCAGATCTCCAGCAAATCCACAAATATGGACGACATTCTGGCCCAGGCGGGTATTTCCCTGAAGGAGGGCGACCAATTCACCGTCACCGGGGGTTCCTCCAAAACCTATGTGGACATCCAGCGAAGCCAGCTCATCTCCGTTCAGTACGGCAGCGCAGAGCTGTCCACCACCACCTACGGCACCACGGTTCAGGAACTGCTCCACGAAATGGACATTGACCTGAGCCAGGGCGACACCATCACCTCTCAGGGTGAAGCCGTTTCTATTTCCGATCCGACATACGACGGCATGACACTGGAGATTTCCTCTTCCCTGGTCACCACCCGGTCAGAGCTGATTTCTGTTCCCTACGAAACGATCACCTATCTGGATCCCACCCTGGAAAAGGGTGAAACCCAGATTCAAACCGTTGGCGTGACCGGAAAAACCCAGCTGACCTATGAAGACACCTATGTAGGCACCACCCTGAAAAGCACCCGCCTTGCCAGCACCACCGTGGTAAAGGCACCTGTGGATCAGGTCGTTTTGGTGGGCACACTGGAGGCCCCCAAGGAGGCCGAGACGGCTGTTGAAATCTATGTGGAGCCGGAGCCCGAGCCGGAACCCGAACCGGAGCCGGAACCGGAGCCCTCCTACACCCCCGCTCCGGCCCCCAGCTACACCCCAGAGCCGGAACCGGAATATATTCCCGAGCCCGAGCCCGAGCCGGAACCGGAGCCGGAGTACACCGAGCCCACCTATTCCGGCAACACCATCACCACCTCCTCCGGAGATGTGATTTCCTACTCCCGAGCCCTGTCCGTCACCGCAACCGCCTACACAGGTGGCGGCACCACCGCCACCGGAACCGCTGCCCGCTACGGTGCCATTGCTGTGGATCCCAGCGTGATCCCCTACGGCACCAGAATGTACATTGTCTCCGACGACGGCAAGTACATCTACGGCTACGCCACCGCCGAGGACTGCGGCGGCGCCATAAAGGGCAATATTATTGACCTGTATTTCGACAGCTACGATACCTGCATTCAGTTTGGCAGAAGAAGCTGCACCGTTTATATTCTGGATTAAAGCGAACCGCATCTCCCAACGGAGGTGCGGTTTTTCTTGTGTTTTTCCAATATTAAATGTATAATGGTCTCAAAAGGTGGGATACTTTATGAATTTATGCGATATCAATGTAATTAAGCCCCTGCTGCAAAAGCATGGCTTCCGTTTTTCTAAATCCAAGGGCCAGAACTTTCTGACCCAGAGCTGGGTTCCCCGGGAAATCGCAGAGGGTGCCGGAATCGACGAGACCTGCGGCGTACTGGAGGTGGGCCCCGGCATCGGCCCCCTGACCCAGGCCCTGTGCGAAAACGCCGGAAAGGTGGTCTCTGTAGAGGTGGACACCAGCCTGAAGCCCATTCTGGCTGAGACCATGGCCGATCAGGACAATTTCACCCTGATTTTCGGAGACATTCTGAAAACAGACATTCCTGCTCTGGTGCAGGAGCATTTCGGCGGTCTCCGGCCCATGGCCTGCGCCAATTTGCCCTACTATATTACTTCCCCTGTGCTCTCTGCCCTGCTGGAGTCAAGATGCTTTGAGGCCGTCACCGTCATGGTACAAAAGGAGGTGGCCCAGCGAATCTGCGCCCAGGCAGGAACCAAGGACTACAGCGCCTTTTCCCTGTTCTGCCAGTATTACGCCGACCCGGAGATTCTCTTCGATGTGCCCCCCTCCTGCTTTATTCCCCAGCCCAAGGTGACCTCCGCAGTCATCACCCTTCGCTGCCGGAATGCACCCCCCTGCCCCATCGAGGATGAAAAGCTGTTCTTCCGGGTGGTAAAAGCAAGCTTTGCCCAGCGGAGAAAGACCCTGGTAAATGGGCTGTGCTCCGGCTTTGGCACCCTGACCAAGGAACAGGTCATCGAAGCTGTAGTTGCCGCCGGTTTCCCGGAAAATGTCCGGGGTGAAACCCTGGATATCCCCGGCTTCGCAAAAGTGGCCGAGGAAATCGGAAAACGACTGTAATTAGAATTCCCCTGCTCCGCCTTTGACGCAGAACAGGGGAATTATTTTATACAGGCCATAAGTTTCCGCACAAGTACATATCAGGATGGCTTTTGCAAAATCGCAGCTGCCTACCAACGGCGGGCTGAGGGCAGCCCGCCCTACAGCGAAACCAGAAATCTGTAGTGTAGCCGTAGGTCCGGTTGTACCACGGTTGTTCTTACGTGGTCGTAGGGCCGGTTGCACCACAGGCATTCCCTCCGGTCACCCTCAACCGGCCGGCAGAAAACGAGTGCAAGTGCGTAGAATCTCCGGCGAATACGTAGGGGCATGGCTCGCCCCGTTGGGGAGAGCTGTCAGCGTCAGCTGACTGAGAGGGGAGGTAGCTTGCAGCTACAATACGATACAGATTTCGGCGGATTTGTACCGATTTTCCCTGCTGTACTTTTTCACTTTTCACCATTACTTCTTCTCTGCCTTGCCCCTCTCCGTCACAGCTTACGCCGTGCCACCTCTCCCCGACGGTGCGGGGCGAGGCAGGTGCTCCCGCACCGGTGCAATACACCGAATCCGCTCCGCCTTGCCGCCATCATTTCTCCACTGGTTCCAGCCGTACTTCCACAAAATTCCGAATCTCCATAGAATCCTCCGTCACATGGCAGTCCACCGCCATAACCTGAACCCCGGCGGCGGCGGCCTGCCGCAGGGCAGCGCCAAATTGGGGATCTGTTTCATCGTTGGGCCGGAGATATTTTACAGGCTTCATCTGGATTACAAAGAGCACCCCGGCATCATAGCCTGCTTCCCTCGCCTGAATCAGCTCTCTCAGGTGCTTGGCCCCCCGATCCGTAGGGGCATCAGGGAATCGGCAAACTCCCTCCTCTTCCAGGGTGACCCCCTTTACCTCCAGAAACATGCCCTTTCCATCCCGCTCCAAATAGAAATCAAACCGGGAGGCTCCAAAGGTCTTTTCCGGCCGAATCAGATCCCATTTTCCCATACCCCCGGCCTCCAGCCACTCCTTCACAGCGGCATTGGGTGCCTGGGAGTCCATATTGATGAGATAATGGCCCTTTTCCACCGTAATCAAATCATATTTTGTTTTCCGATTCGGATTATCGCTTTTTTCGCACCAGACCCTTGCACCGGGGGGCAAAAGCTCCCGGCAGCGGCCTGTATTCTTCACATGGACGATCTCCTCCTGGCCGTCTATCTCCACATGGGCCACAAACCGATTGGGCCGCCGGAGGAAAATGCCCGGAACCATAGTTTTATACTTCATAGCTGCTCCATTTCAAAGGAAATACCGGCGGTGACCCCGCCGGTATTTTGATATTTCTGATTTAATCCTCACGAGGGGTCGTCACAGGCTCGCCGTAGTCCTCTCCAAAGGTCTCCACCCGGATAGACTCAATAATAATGTCCTCTCTGGGCTTGTCGTTGGAGTTTACATCGCACTGGCCCAGCTTCTGAAGAATATTCAGACCGGAGAACACCTTGCCGAAAGCGGCATACTGGCCCTGCAGGCTGTCCTTGTTCTCCAGCAGGATAAAGAACTGGCTGCCGGCAGAGTTATAAGCCTCGGTGGTATTCTCTCCGTTGCTGGAGAACCGGGCCATAGCAATCACACCTGCCTCCATGGCAATGTCGTTCTTCTTAAAACCATTGTCGGTAAACTCGCCCTCGATGGTGTAGCCAGGGCCGCCGGTTCCATCTGCATTGGGGTCGCCGCCCTGCACAATAAAGTCCTCTACCACACGGTGGAAGGTAAGGCCATCATAAAAGCCGGAGTTGGCCAGGGAAATAAAGTTTGCCACCGTATTGGGTGCCTTGTCCGGATAGAGATAGATTACGATCTCGTCTCCACCCTCCAGGGTCAGGGTAGCGGTGGGATTCTTCTTACTGCCGCCGCAGCCGACAAGGCAGGAGACCATCAGCATGACCGCCATGGAAAGGGCCAGAATTCTCTTCATTCGTTTCATTTCACGTTCCTCCAGTGAGCCCCAAACCGGGCTTCAGGGTATTGTCCTATTAATATAACAAAATTTCTTCCACTTTTCAACCATCCTGTTGTGATTTTTCACAGAACAATCGCATATTCATTTCTGGAGCTGTGAAAAATCCCGGAATTCGCCCGCCTGCCCTTGCAATATCTTCCGATTT
Organism: uncultured Oscillospiraceae bacterium; assembly: GCA_964522835.1. Taxonomy (GTDB): domain Bacteria; phylum Bacillota; class Clostridia; order Oscillospirales; family Oscillospiraceae; genus HGM13006. The sequence goes on along the minus strand of CAZFXB010000048.1, from coordinate 5,177 downwards.
AGTATATTATGATAGTAGATTTTAGCGTTTTGCCTCGCTATTCCGTAAAAGCCCCACCGGCCCCCTGCTGAAATCATTTCTGGCAGATTTCAGCTGCCTCTTCCGGAAGCCCCGAGGCACAGAAATGGAGGAACCCTGAATGGCACTAACCAACAACGTAAAGGTCAACGCTTGGCTGGACGAAGTGACCGCACTTGTCAAGCCCGACGCTGTAGAACTCATCACTGGCGATGAAGCACAGCTTGCCCGGCTCCGTGCCGAGGCCGTATCCACTGGCGAATTTATCACTTTGAACCAGGAGAAGCTCCCTGGCTGCTATCTCCACCGTTCCGATCCCACCGATGTGGCCCGGGTAGAGGGCCGCACTTACATCTGCTCCCGAAAGGAAGAGGACGCAGGCCCCACCAACAACTGGATGGATCCTCAGGAGATGTATGCGAAGCTGAATAAGCTCTATGACGGCTCCATGAAGGGCCGTACCATGTACGTGATCCCCTACTCCATGAGCGTAGTAGGCTCGCCCTTTGCCAAATACGGCATTGAGGTCACCGACTCCATCTATGTGGTCATCTCCATGACCATTATGACCCGTGTCGGCATGGATGTGCTGGATGCCCTGGGCACCGATGGCGACTTTATCAAGGGTCTCCACGCCAAAGCAAATCTGGATCCCGAGGAGCGGTACATCGTTCAGTTCCCCGAGGACAACACCATTATGTCCATCAACTCCGGCTACGGCGGCAACGTGCTGCTGGGTAAGAAATGCTTTGCCCTGCGCATCGCCTCCTACCTGGGCCGGAAGGAAAACTGGATGGCAGAGCACATGCTGATCCTGGGCATTCAGAATCCCCAGGGTGAGATTCGGTATGTCACCGCCGCCTTCCCCTCTGCCTGCGGCAAGACCAACCTGGCCATGCTGATTCCTCCGGAGATCTATCAGAAGCTGGGCTACAAGGTCTGGTGTGTGGGCGATGATATCGCATGGCTCCGTGTGGGCGAGGATGGCCGCCTGTGGGCAGTAAACCCGGAGAACGGCTTCTTCGGTGTGGCCCCCGGCACCTCCGCCAAGTCAAATCCCAATGCGCTGGCCTCCACCGCCAAGAATACCCTGTTCACCAATGTGGTGCTGAACAAGGACGACAACACGGTTTGGTGGGAAGGCATGAACAAAACTCCCCCCACCAACGCCGAAGACTGGCAGGGCCGCCCCTGGAACGGCGAAACCGCCACCGAGAAGGGCGCACATCCCAACTCCCGGTTCACTGCTCCCGCCAAAAACTGCCCCTGCATTTCTTCTGAATTTGAAAATCCCCAGGGTGTGCCCATTTCCGCCATCATCTTCGGCGGCCGCCGGGCCAAAACTGCCCCCCTGGTTTACCAGTCCCGCTCCTGGCAGCACGGTGTGTTTGTCGGATCCATTATGGCCTCTGAGACCACCGCCGCCGCCACCGGTGCCGTGGGCGTGCTTCGCCGTGACCCCATGGCCATGCGTCCCTTCTGCGGCTACCACATGGGCGACTACTGGCAGCACTGGCTGGACATGGGCGATATCATTCCCAATCAGCCTAAGATCTTTAACGTAAACTGGTTCCGCACCGACGACGAGGGCAACTTCATCTGGCCCGGCTTCGGTGACAACCTGCGGGTTCTCGAGTGGATCCTGAAGCGCTGCTTCAACGAGGTGGATGCCCAGGAAACTCCCATTGGCTACGAGCCCTTCCCCGCCGACATCAACCTGGAGGGTACCGATGTTTCTCTTGAAACGCTCACTGGCCTTCTCAGCGTAGACAAGGATCTGTGGAAAGAGGATGTTGCCAACATTGAGGACTTCTACAAGGACTTCGGTGACAAGCTGCCCCAGGCACTCCGGGATGAGCTTGAGACCCTGAAAAAGAATCTCGAATAATGCACTGCCGCCTTCCATGATACCATGGGGGGCGGCTTCTTTTATCCCACCCCAGCGCCAAAATGAATGAAAATTCATATTTGGCTTCAATTTTCCCCAATCTAACCCCCTTTTTACTTGCAATATACCGCATTTTTTGATAGAATAATCAAAAACCCTGCATTTTAGGAGGTTTCACTATGATTACAGTATGGAACGAGGGCGGCTACTATTGTTCCGGCGCTCCCATAGAGGAAAAAGAGGCCCGGGCCCACGGGTTTACCCCCCAGGAGGGCCGAAAAAAGACCATGGCCTACGGGATTATGGCATCTCACAATACCAGCGGCGATATGGCCCACCTGAAGATAAAATTTGATGCCATGGCATCCCATGACATCACCTATGTGGGCATTATTCAGACTGCCCGTGCCAGCGGCCTGAAGGCATTTCCCCTGCCCTATGTGCTGACCAACTGCCACAACTCCCTCTGTGCCGTGGGTGGTACCATCAACGAGGACGACCATGTGTTTGGTCTGTCTGCCGCAAAAAAATACGGCGGCGAATTTGTTCCGGCCCACCAGAGCGTGATTCACTCCTATATGCGGGAACGTTATGCCGGCTGCGGCAAGATGATTATTGGTTCTGACTCTCACACTCGCTACGGTGCCTACGGCACCATGGCCATTGGCGAAGGAGGCCCGGAGCTGGTAAAGCAGCTTTTAAACCGCACCTATGATATTGACCTGCCCCCTGTGGTGGGTGTATACCTCACCGGACAGCCTCGGCCCGGCGTAGGCCCCCAGGATGTAGCCCTTGCCATCATTGAAAAGACCTTCACCGCCGGAACTGTAAAAAATGCAGTCATGGAGTTTTTCGGCCCGGGTATTGCCCATCTGGCCATGGATTACCGCAGCGGCATCGATGTAATGACCACGGAAACCTCCTGTCTCAGCTCCATCTGGGAAACGGATGACACCGTGAAGGAGGCCCTTACCATCCACGGGCGGGGCCAGGAATACCGTCCCCTCCATCCGGAAGAGGGTGCTTATTACGACAAACTTCTCCATGTGGAGCTGGACAAGGTAGAATGTATGATTGCCCTGCCCTTCCATCCCTCCTGCGCTGTCCCCATCCACACCTTTAACGAAAACCTTCAGGATCTGCTCCATCAGGTGGAACTTCGGACGGAGCAGCAGCTGGAGCTGAAAACAAAGCCGGAGAGCTTGCTGAACAAGATCAAAAACGGCAGATTCTATGCCGATCAGGGTGTGATCGCCGGATGCTCCGGCGGCACCTATCAAAATGTGATGAAAACTGCGGAAATTCTGAATGGGCAGCCCCTGGGCTCCGAGCATTTCTGGCTGTCGGTCTACCCCACCTCTATGCCTGTTACCATGGAACTGGGCAAAACCGGCGATCTGATGCGGCTTATGGCCAGCGGCGTATCCATCCGTTCCTCCTTCTGCGGCCCCTGCTTCGGTGCCGGAGATGTACCCGCCAACGGTGCCTTCTCCATTCGGCATTCCACCCGGAACTTCCCCAACCGGGAAGGCAGTAAGCCGGGAGACAATCAGCTGTCCTACGTAGCCTTGATGGATGCCCGTTCCATCGCTGCTACAGCCCTGAACGGGGGCGCCATCACCGCCGCCACTGATCTGCCCAACATTCAGCCCGACCCGGAGCGTGTGCCCTACCATTACGATGATTCTGCCTACAAAGCACGGGTCTACTATGGCGTAGGCACCCCCCAGCCGGAGGAGGAACTGGTCTTTGGCCCCAACATTGCCGACTGGCCGGAGCTGATTGCTCTGCCGGAAAATCTGCTGCTGGAGGTAGCCTCGGCCATCTACGATCCCCTGACCACCACCGACGAGCTGATTCCCTCCGGCGAAACCTCCTCCTACCGTTCCAACCCCTTAAAGCTCAGTGAGTTTGCCCTGAGCCGGAAGGATCCCGCCTACGTTGGCCGGGCCAAGGCCATTTTGGCCCAGGAAAAGCTGCGGAGAGAGAATCCTGCCGCTGTTGATATGGGGAAATATGATCCCAATACCACCGGAATCGGCAGCGTTGTCATGTCCATCCGTCCTGGAGATGGCTCTGCCCGGGAGCAGGCAGCCTCCTGCCAGCGGGTGTTGGGGGGCTGTGCAAATATCTGCCTCGAGTACGCCACCAAGCGTTACCGTTCCAATGTGATTAACTGGGGCATGGTTCCCTTTACGGTTCCCGGCATTGCGGACATGGGCATTGCCCCCGGTGACAAGCTGTACATCCCCGGCATCCGCACTGCGCTGGAAGGGGATGCGGAAACAATTACCGGCACCCTGATTCAGCAGGGGGCCGAAAAAGAAATTACCCTGGAGCTGAAAAACCTGTCCAGAGAGGAACGGGATATCATTCTCTCCGGCTGTCTTATCAACTACTACGCAGACAAGTAATTTATCTCGTCCCTGCCCACCGGCAGGGACGATTTTTTGCGCAGCAACCCCCGGCAAATTCTTACCAGCCAGGGCTTCCCCTGGGGGAAACGGATTGCCACACCAGTGACATGGAGAAAACCAAAAACTGCGTACAAATCGTCAAATTCGTACCAGCCAGAGGCTCCCTTGTGTAAAGGCGACCGAAGGAAGTGCCTTGTGCTGAGCTGTCAGCGAAGCTGACTGAGGGATTGATTACCGCAGTGTGATTTCGCCGGAGGTTTCTTGTTATGTGAAACCACTTCTGTAGTCCAGGTCGGATTATTCGCAGGATAGTATGCCTTAACAGTGAGTCCGGAGAATACTCCGAAATCATCATAAGATTCACCCATTTCAGGGGCATCCCCATTAAAGATAATTCTTTCCAAATTTCCGCACACGTTAAAGCAGCCCGGCTCCATTCGTTCCACAGATGCAGGAATACTGATCTCAATCAGTGATGCACATTCTTGAAACATACAATGACTAATAACTTTTACAGAAGCCCAATCCACTTTTTTAAGATAGTAGCAGTAATCAAAAGCGAAGGCCTTCACTTCTGTCACAGTATCGCTCAAACAGATCGCAGAAAATTCTGCGAAACGGAATGCACTGTCTTCAATGATCTTTACACCATCAGGAACCTGATACGTTTTGTCGGAGCGACCAATGGGATACCGAATCAATGTATCCTGATTTTTATTCATAAGTTCCCCATTGGGGCCGGTGCTATAATTGGGGTTTCCTGCATTCACGTTAAAACGGGTCACAGCATAGCAATCAGCAAAAGCATACAGCTCAATATTCACCACACCGCTGTGGATATTGACTTCACTTAG
>CAZFXB010000047.1:0-12275 GCA_964522835.1 uncultured Oscillospiraceae bacterium | reverse complement strand
TGACCATGGGCTCCCGCATCGTCGTTCTGAAGGACGGCATCATGCAGCAGGTTTCTACTCCTCAGGAGCTGTATCAGAACCCTGTGAACCGTTTCGTTGCTACCTTCATCGGTTCTCCCTCCATGAACATGCTGGAGCACTCCAAGCTCTCCTCCAAGGACGGCCACACCTACATCACCTTCGGCAACGAGGAAGAGAACGCTACCGTTCAGCTCCCCGATGCTATCGGCCTGAAGCCCGAGGTTCTGGCCTTTGTTGGCAAGGAAGTCATCATGGGCATCCGTCCCGAGCACATCCATGACGAGGAGATCTATCTGAAGAACTATCCTCAGTATACCTTCGAGGCTACCGTTGACAACACCGAGCCTCTGGGTGCTCAGACCAACCTGTTCATGATCCTGGGCGGCCAGCAGTTCACTGCTGTGGTTGACCCCACCTCCACCGCTAAGATGGGCGACAAGATTAAGCTCACCTTTGAGGCTGATCGTGTACATCTGTTCGATCCTGACACTGAGAAGTGCATCGACCTCTAATTTAAGCAATTTTTTGAGCCGACCCTTTTGGGTCGGCTCTTTTTTGTGGTCAAAATCACGAATTTTCCGCTATCCTATACAATTATTTTATGAAAAACCTGTGCAAACCGTCAAACAGGGCTTGAAATATTCCGAAAAAACGATTATAGTAAGTAAGATAAAAGTGTAAATGGGTTTGTGTGCCCATTTTATCGCAGGATAATTAACATGGGACTGAACACCATCGTCCCCCTGAAGGAGGAAACTGCTATGTCCAGCAGAATGTTTCAGAGTGTCATAATGCAGATGAAGGACGCCAGTGACCGCATCATTGGTGTCATTGACGGGGAAGGCAATGTAATTGCAGCCAGCGACCCCACCTGTCTTGGCGACAAAATGGAGGAAGCGGCCCATCGGCTCAATGCTACCAGTGAGCAGGTAACCGTTACCGAGGGGAAAACCTTTAAGGCGCTGCAGAGCTGGAGTGCACGGTATGATTACGCCGTCTTTGTGGTCGGCGAGGACAATCTGGCCAGAAGTCTATGTCTGATGGCTTGTGTTGCCCTGAACGGCGCAAAAACCAGCTATGAGGAGAAGCACGACCGGGGAACCTTTGTGAAAAATATCATCACGGATAACATTCTGCCCGGTGATATTTATATCCATGCCAAGGAGCTTCACTTTGTTACCGATGTGCCCCGTGCCGTATTTCTGATTCGGCAGGTGGGTAAGGTAGATGTGGCCGCCATGGACATTCTCCAGAACATGTTTGTGGAAAAGCAGCAGGACTATGTACTGTCCATCAACGAGACGGATATTGTACTGGTTAAGCAGGTGCAGCCCAACTGTGACGGTAAAGAGCTTCTGAAGGTGGCACAGGGCATCGAGGAGACCCTGAACTCCGAAATCTTTGTAAAGACCACCATCGGCATTGGCACCGTTGCAAGCCACATTCGGGAGCTGGCAGATTCCTACAAAGAGGCTCAGACCGCCATCGAGGTGGGCAAGGTCTTTGATACGGAGAAGAGCATCATCAACTATGAAAACCTGGGCCTGGGCCGACTGATTTATCAGCTGCCCACCACCCTGTGTGAAATCTTCCTGTCTGAGGTGTTTAAGAAGAACTCCATTGATTCTCTGGATCAGGAGACCCTGTTTACCATTAACAAGTTCTTTGAGAACAACCTGAACGTGTCTGAGACCTCCAGAAAGCTCTTTGTTCACAGAAATACTCTGGTGTATCGCCTGGAGAAAATCAAGAAGATCACCGGACTTGACCTGCGGGAATTTGACCATGCCATTATCTTTAAGGTAGCACTTATGGTCAAGAAGTATCTCGACTCCATCGAGAGCTTCAAACGCTAAATAATTTGGAGGCAACCTATGTCTAAGAAACAGAAAAAAAGACAGAGGATCCTTACCTCTGTGATCGCCGGATTCCTGGCCCTGATGATTATCGTACCTATTGTGGTGCAGATCATTACCGGTGTGGTTATGGTATAAGGAGAAGACTATGGAAGGTAAAATCAGCCGCATTTTATCTGCGGCGGCCCTTCTGGTGATGGGCACAGCCCTGGGCTTTGTCATCGCCTATACCCAGATCGACCCGGGTTCCATCGGTACCTCTGCCGGGGCACAGAAATACGAAGAAATTATGAATCTGGTGGATGCCTATTATATCGGGGGGGATCCCGATGAGACTGCCATCAATGATGCCATGGCGGATGCTGTGGTGGAAGCAGTGGGAGACCGGTGGAGCTACTATGTAAGCGCTGAGGACTACCAGAGCTATCTGGACAATATCTACAATTCCTATGTGGGTGTAGGCATCACCATTCTGGCCCATTATGATGAGGATGAAAACTTCGTGGGCTATGAAGTCACCGAGGTGACAGCGGGAGGCCCAGCGGAGGAAGCCGGGGTTCTGGCAGGAGACATCCTCACCACCGTTGATGGTACGGATGTTACCACCATCACCATGACAGAAACCAAGAATCTGGTCAAAGGCAAAGAGGGCACTACCGTGGAGCTTACCTTTCTGCGGGGTGAGGCCACCGTTACCATCACGGTAGAGCGGCGCTCCTTTACCCTGATCCCTGCGGAAGGCAGAATGCTGGAGGGCAAGGTGGGGTATATTGTCATCGACAACTTTGACGCCGGCTGCGCCGACACGGTGAAGGCACTGGTGGAGGAACTCCAGCAGGAGGGGGCAGAAAGTCTACTGTTTGATGTGCGAAATAACCCGGGTGGATTGAAATCCGAGCTTACCAAGCTTCTCGATTACCTGCTGCCGGAGGGCATCGTCTTCCATACCCTGAACTATGCCGGGGAGGAAGAGGTGGTCTACTCGGACGCAGAGCATGTGGATATGCCCATGGCCTGCCTGGTGAACGGCAGCAGCTACAGTGCAGCGGAGTATTTTGCCTGCTGCATTCAGGAATACGGCGTAGGCAAGGTTATCGGCGAAAAGACCTGTGGCAAGGGCTACTACCAGGTTGGTATGCAGCTGTCTGACGGATCTGCCGTCAACCTGTCTATTGGCAAGTATTTTACCCCCAGCGGAGTGAGCCTTATCGATGTGGGTGTGACTCCGGATGTGGAGCTCCAGCTGGACGATGAGCTGGCAACCCTTTTGGCCCAGGGCAAGCTGGAGCCGGAGGAGGATCCTCAGGTACAGGCAGCACTTGGGACGCTGAATCCCTAATTATAAAACTCATCCGGCAATGCCGGTTTAAGAAAGGTGTTAATCATGGCAAAAGAATACAAACTTACCCCTGAACGACTGAAAGAACTGGAAGCAGAGCTCCTGTATCTGAAAACAGACAGAGACAAGGAAGTTACCGAAATGATTAAGGTTGCCCGTGGTTATGGCGACCTTTCCGAGAACAGTGAGTACGACGAAGCAAAAACCCAGCAGGCTCAGCTCTACGGCCGTATTGCTGAGGTGGAGGAAATTCTGGCCAATGCGGTCATCATCAATGCCGATGACATTACCACCGATCACATCGGCCTGGGCTGTACCTTCACTGTAAAGGACATTGAAATGGACGAAGAGGAGACCTACGAGCTGGTGGGCTCCCAGGAAGCAAACCCCATGAAGGGCCGTGTGTCTGACGACGCTCCCTTTGGCCGTGCTATGGTGGGCGCCCGTGTGGGGGACATCGTCAAGGTGGAGGCCCCTGTGGGCATCATCGAGTACGAGGTCGTTAAAATTTCCCGCTGATAGGAGGATCAACCTTTGTCTGAGAACAGAAACGAAACGGAAAACCTGGGCGATCTTTTGAAGGTTCGCCGGGAAAAGCTTGCCGCACTGCGGGAGGCTGGTCGGGATCCCTTTGTGGAGACCCGTTACGATGTAGATACCCATGCCCGGGAGATCAACGAGGGCTTTGAGGCTCTGGAGGGCAAAAATGTGTCCATTGCAGGCCGTCTCATGTCCAAGCGAGGCATGGGCAAGGTATCCTTCTGCGACCTGATGGACGAGAGCGGCCGTGTGCAGCTCTATGTCCGCCGGGATCTGGTGGGCGAAGAGGACTACAGCTGGTTCAAAAAGTGCGATATCGGTGATATCGTAGGTGTGACCGGCGAGGTCTTTAAGACGGAGAAGGGACAGATTTCTGTCCGTGCCTCCAAGGTGGTGCTGCTTTCTAAGAACCTGCAGCCCCTGCCGGAGAAGTTCCATGGTCTTACCGACCGGGAAACCCGGTATCGTCAGCGGTATGTGGATCTGATTGTGAATCCGGAGGTTAAGGATACCTTTGTAAAGCGAAGCCTCATTATGCGTGAGCTTCGGGCGTTCCTGGACAACCGGGGCTTCCTGGAGGTGGAGACTCCCATCCTGACCCCCTTTGAGATCGGTGCATCTGCCCGGCCCTTTACCACCCATCACAATACCCTGGACATGGACATGGTGCTGCGGATCGAGACCGAGCTTTACCTGAAGCGGCTGATCGTTGGCGGTTTGGAGCGTGTCTATGAGGTGGGCCGTATCTTCCGGAATGAGGGTATGGATCCCAAGCATAACCCCGAGTTCACCACCATCGAGCTCTATCAGGCCTATACGGATTTCCACGGCATGATGGATCTGGTAGAAGATATGATGAAGACTGTGGCTCAGAATGTCTGCGGCAGCCTGGTGGTTCCCTATCAGGGCAAGGAGATTGATCTGGGACACTGGGAGCGGCTTACCATGGTAGAGGCCGTCAAGAAGTACTCCGGCGTGGACTTCAACGACTGGAAGACAGACGAGGATGCCATTGCCTGCGCCAAGGAGCATCATGTAGACCTGCCCGAGGTGCCCACCCGTGGTGCCATTCTGGCAGAGTTCTTCGATGCCTTTGTAGAGGAGAACCTGATCCAGCCCACCTTTATTTATGACTACCCTGTGGAGATCTCTCCGCTGGCCAAGCGGAAGCCCGGGGATCCTGAGTTTACCGAGCGTTTTGAGTATTTCATCAATGCCACGGAGTTTGGCAATGCCTTCTCCGAGCTGAACGATCCCATCGATCAGCGGCAGCGCTTTGAGCGCCAGGTGGCTGAGCGGAAGGCTCTGGAGCCCGAAAGCAAGGCACAGGTGGACTACGACTTTGTCAATGCGCTTGAGTATGGTATGCCGCCTACAGGCGGTCTGGGCTTTGGTGTAGATCGGCTTGTGATGCTGCTCACAGACAGCGCATCCATTCGTGATGTGCTGCTGTTCCCCACCATGAAGCCTCTGGACTAAAGGAATGACTCTATGAATAAACTGAAAAAAACCATTCAGGAAAACGGCGGATTCCAGCATTGGTTTGTCAATGTATTCTGGTATCACTACCGCTGGCCCCTGCTGATCGCAGTTGCTGTTGTGGGTATCGTGGGCTTTATTACGGTGGATTCCCTCCGAAAGGAGCGGTATGATACCACTGTGGTGATTGCAACAGACTACTATGTGGATGATACCCAGCTTCAGACACTGGATGATGTGCTGAGTCCTGTGGTAGAGGATGTGGATGGCAACGGCCAGGTTAACATTCGGTACGTGGTGCTTTTTGTTGGCGATACGGAGCTGGGCCGCCAGAATCAGGAGCGGATGTATCTGTATATGACCGAGGAGGATGTGGCCTGCTATCTGATGAGCAGCAGCATCTCCGATGCCTATACCACCCCCCAGCTGGAATACTTCCTGGATGAGGTGGAGCAGTATGGTCTGCCTGCTGACCCGGATAATTCGGTTCGGGTGAGCCTGGTGGGGAACCCTGTGCTGGCAGAATGCGGCATGGAGGACATGTATTTCTCCATTATGGATCACACCACCGACACCGGCGTTGCCGCCGCACGGCACGCACGGGATATGGCCATTGCCATGGCCAATGCCCTGGTGGAAGCGGGAGAAGAATAACCCAAAATTTCCGGGGTGCTGTGGAAAACCGCAGCACCCCATTCCGCCTTGGGGAGAAAGGAGCGAGGAACATGAAAAACGTCCTGTACAGTGTTCGGGAGCATTATCGAAAAAAGCCGGATCATGGGGCCCGTGTTCTTACGCTGTTCTTCCTGACGGTGATTCTGGTGGGGACGGGACTGCTGAGCTTGCCCGGAGCCTCCCGCAGCGGCGTGAGCTGTGGATTTATGACCGCCCTGTTTACCGCCACATCTGCCAGCTGTGTCACGGGCCTTACCCTGGTAGATACTTACACCCAGTGGTCCTTTTTTGGCCAGGTGGTGCTGCTTTGTCTCATTCAGGTGGGCGGCTTGGGGTATATGACCATTGTCTCTCTGCTGATTTTCGCCCTGCGGCGGAAAATCGGGCTTCGGGAACGACTGATTATTCAGCAGGCCATGGCACTGGAGGGGCTGAGCGGCGTGGTTCAGCTGGTACGGCTCATGGTTTTTGGAACGTTTTTGGTGGAGGGAACCGGCGCAATCATTTTGACGCTGCGGTTTTCGGCCCTTTATCCGGTGAAAAAGGCCCTTTGGCTGGGGGTATTTCATGCTGTGTCTGCTTTTTGCAACGCAGGCTTTGATTTGCTGGGCTTTCTGGAGCCCGGCTCCAGTCTGATGGCGTTTTCCACGGATCCGGTGGTCCTGATTACCATAATGGTGCTGATTTCTATTGGCGGCCTGGGCTTTTTTGTGTGGAATGATTTGTTGATGCACCGCCGATTCCAACAGCTCAGTGTTCATACCAGATTGGTGCTGGTGATTTCCGGGGTGCTCCTGTTTGGAGGGGGAATATTGCTGGCGGCTGTGGAGTGGGACAATCCTTTGACGCTGGGAACCATGACCTTTGGAGACAAGTGGCTTGCGGCCCTGTTTCAGTCCTGTACCACCAGAACAGCTGGATATTTCGCCATAGATCAGGCCGGGCTGACAGGCAGCGGAAAGCTGATCTCCATGCTGCTGATGCTGGTAGGGGGCTCCAGCGGCTCTACTGCCGGAGGAATCAAAACGGTCACCATGGGAATTCTGGTGCTGGAGGCATGGAGTATCCTGCGAAACAAAAAGGATGTGGTGGTATTTCGCCGCCGGATCGCCCAGGAGCAGCGCTCTGCCGCTCTGTGTATGGCTCTGATGATCTCGGCGCTGGGGGTAGGCAGCGGAATGCTGATCTCTTCGCTCAACGGAGTTTCGCTGGGAGATGCCCTGTATGAGACAGTGTCTGCCGTGTGTACTGTGGGGCTGAGCGCCGGTATTACTGCAGGGCTGCATCCAGGCTCCCAGGTTCTGCTGATTTTGCTGATGTTCTTCGGCAGAGTGGGAATCATGACCATCAGCTTTGCTTTTATGACAAAAACACCCCCGGACAATGCCATACGCCGTCCGGAGGTTCGGGTATTGATTGGATGAGGGGAGGTCTACGGTGAAAACATTTATTGTGATCGGTTTGGGACGATTTGGCTCTACTGCCGCCGAAAAGCTCTATGATATGGGCCACGAGGTTGTGGTGGTGGATCAGAATGAGGATGCGGTTTCCAGCATGGCAGACAAGTGTACCCATGGGGCAATGGGCGATGCCCGGGAATTGGATGTGCTTCGGGCTGTGGGAGCGGCAGAGTGTGACTGTGCCATTGTTGCCATGGGAGAAGATCTGGCAGCCAGTGTGCTCATTACCATGAATCTAAAAGATCTGGGCTGTAAACAAATCATCTGTAAGGCTCAGAATGAAATGTTTCGGCGGGCACTGCTGCGGGTTGGGGCCGACCAGGTGGTGATCCCAGAGAAGGAAATGGCCCTTCGGCTGGTTCAGAGTCTGGGCTCCAGCAGCTTCCATGACTATATGGAGTTCTCCGGCGAGTATGCCATTGCAGAGGTGGAGCCCCCGAAATCCTGGCAGGGAAAGAGCTTAAAGACGCTGAATGTGCGGGCCAAGTATCAGCTCACCGTTCTGGCCATTAAGACCGGGGACAAAATTCGGATGTCTCCCGGGGCAGAGGATGTGGTGAGCCGGGGCGATACAGTAATGGTCATGGGCCGCCACGAAGATCTACAGAGGTTGCAGAAGCTATGATAGAAATGATTACAAGCCGCCAGAACAGTCTGATGACCAGGGCGGTAAAGCTGCAAACGTCAAAAAAGTTCCGGAAGGAACAGGGCGTATTTGTAGGCGAAGGAATAAAACTGCTGGATGAGGCCATAAAATGGGCTCCCGAAAGCCTGGAGGCGGTGATTCTGCGGGAGGGAATCTCCTGCCCCGATCTGCCGGAGGGGGTTCGGGTGGTGCAGGTGCCCCGGCAGCTTATGGAACAGATCTCCCAGATGGAAGCTCCGGAGGGGGCCCTGTTTATCTGCCGGATGCCGGAAAAGACGCTGGAGCCCCAGGTGGTGCCCGGATGTCTGGTCCTGGACGGGATTCAGGATCCGGGAAACGTGGGTACCATTCTGCGGACCGGGGATGCTCTGGATGTGCCGGTGCTTCTGACCGAGGGATGCTGTGATCCCTATAACCCGAAAACCGTTCGGGCCACCATGGGGGCCATTTTTCGGACACCCCCGGGGGCTGTGAAGCGGCAGGAACTGCTGGAACAGTGCCGGGAGAAAAATATTCCCCTGCTGGCAACGGCACTGTCTCCCGAGGCAAAGGATATTCGGCAGACAGAGGTAAAATCGGCGGCGGTGGTCATAGGCAGCGAGGGCAGCGGCGTTTCTGAAATGCTGCTTTCCGGTTCAGATGGACAAATCATCATTCCCATGCACCCCCGGTGCGAATCCCTCAATGCGGCCTCGGCGGCCTCTATTGTACTTTGGCAGATGACTGGCCTGTAAGACTAGGATGTGAAAAAGGAAGGCGATTGAAATGGCGCTTCTTCGATATTGGATCTGGCTGTCTTCCCTGCCGGGCCTCAGCCTCAAGGGACAGATGCGGGTGCTCCGGCATTTTAGCTCCCCGGAGGAGGCGTTTCTTGCGGATCGGGATGGCCTGAAAATGGTGGAAGGGCTGACAGAGAAGGAGCAGAAGGCTCTGCTGGTTAAGGATCTTCGTCTGGCAGATCAGGTTTTGGAGGACTGCAGCAAGGAGAATATACATATCCTTACCTATCAGGATGCCATGTATCCCCAACGGCTGAAGAATATTGATACGCCGCCTCTGGTGCTTTACTATAAGGGAACCCTTTTGCCCTTTGATGATTTGCCTGCGGTGGCGGTGGTTGGCTCCAGAAAGGCCAGTGGTTATGGTCTTACTGTGGCCAAGCGGATGGGATATCAGCTGGGTGCCTGCGGAGGCACGGTGATCTCCGGAGCGGCCAGGGGTATTGATTCTCTGGCCCTGGAGGGGGCACTTTCGGCGGGCGGCAGTGTCTGCGCCGTCCTTGGAAACGGCCTTGATGTTGTATATCCCCCGGAGGCCAAGGGCCTGTATGCGGATATTGTGGAGCATGGGTGCCTGCTCAGTGAGTTTGTTCCCGGAACACCGCCCTTTGGTAAGAACTTTCCACGAAGAAATCGGATTATGAGTGGACTTGCGCTGGGTGTTCTGGTGGTGGAGGCGGCAAAGAAGAGCGGAAGTCTTATCACTGCCGAGTATGCGCTGGAGCAGGGCAGGGATGTGTTTGCCGTTCCGGGGAACATTGGCCTTGCTTCCTGCGAGGGCAGCAACAACCTGCTACAGGAAGGGGCTATGCTCTGTACCTGCGGCTGGGATATCCTGCGGGAATATGAGGCCCAGTATCCGGGACAGCTCCACAACCACCGGGGCGGTGAGGGAATTACCCTGGCTCCCAGAGACATTGACCGGGGAGAAATGAAGCAGGTGGCCAGCCCGGTGACTGTGCCGAAAAACGAAAATTCCGGGGGAAAAAACGGGAAAAAGGACTCCGGGGAAGAAAAAATAGCCCGAAAAACGGAAAATGGAATTGACAATTCCCAAAATCAAGATTATATTGACCTACAAGAGATCAAATCGGGCCTGTCCGGGGACGAGTGCGTGATCGTAGATGCCCTGAAGGACGGACAGAAGCACGTGGATGATATCATTGGGGAAACCGAGCTGGGAGCCGGACGGATCCTGGCCTCCCTGACGCTGCTGGAGGTGAAGGGGATCGTAGATCAGCTCCCCGGAAAATACTTCAAGCTGCATTACAAATAAGACATCGGAGGAAACACGATGGCAAAAGCATCGAATCTTGTCATTGTCGAGTCACCGGCAAAGGCAAAAACTATTGGAAAATATCTTGGCCCGGATTATGTGGTCAAAGCCTGTATGGGACACCTGCGGGACTTGCCCAAAAGTAAGATGGGCGTTGACATAGAGGCAGATTTCGAGCCTCAGTATATGCCCATGAAGGGCAAAGAAGCGGTAATTGCAGAGCTGAAAGAAGCTGCTGAGGCATCTCAGCAGGTCTTTCTGGCGACTGACCCGGACCGGGAGGGCGAAGCCATCTCCTGGCATCTGAAGGCACTGCTGGGCTTGAAGGACGAGAATTCTCACCGGGTAACCTTCAACGAGATCACCAAAAATGTGGTGAACACCAGCATCAAGAATCCCAGAGAGATCGATCAGAATCTGGTGGATGCCCAGCAGGCCCGGCGGATTTTAGACCGGATCGTGGGCTATCAGCTTTCGCCCCTTCTGTGGAAAAAGGTACGGCGGGGTCTGTCCGCAGGACGGGTTCAGTCCGTTGCCACCCGGATGGTGGTGGAGCGGGAGGAAGAGATCCGTGCCTTTGTGCCCCAGGAGTATTGGAGCATTGATGTGGATCTTCAGCGTATGGTGGGCCCTGGCAGGTTCACCGCCCATTATCACGGAGAAAACAAAAAACGGGAGCTGAACAGCGAAGCGGAAGTGGATGAAATCCTGCGGGATGTGGAGAATGCCCCCTTCCAGGTTTCTTCTGTAAAGAAATCGGAAAAGAAAAAGACTCCGGCACCTCCCTTTATTACCTCTACCCTTCAGCAGGAGGCATCCCGGAAGCTGGGTATGACCCCCAGAAGAACCATGGCCATTGCACAGCAGCTCTATGAGGGCGTGGATGTGGCCGGAGAGGGCACGGTGGGTCTGATTACCTACATGCGTACCGACTCCCTGCGGCTCTCTGAGGAAGCACTGGCGGCAGCCGGCGATTTTATCAAAAATCGGTATGGCAGCGACTATTATAAAGAAGGCCCCCGGCGGTACAAGACGAAAAACGCCGCCCAGGATGCTCATGAGGCCATTCGGCCCAGTAATGTAAATCTGGATCCGGATTCCATTAAGGGCAGCCTGAGCTCTGAGCAGTATAAGCTGTACCGGCTGGTATGGAGCCGGTTTGTGGCATCCCAGATGTCCAATGCCATCTATGACACCCTGTCCATCGACACCGTGTCTGCAGGCCATATTTTCCGGGCCAACCATCAGAGCATTAAGTTCCCCGGCTATATTGCGGTCTATGAAGAGGGCAAGGATGATGAGACGGAGAAGAAAGAGACTCCGCTGCCCAATTTGCAGGAGGGGGAGACGGTGCTTCTGGAGGCCTTTGAAAAGCAGCAGCACTTTACCCAGCCCCCCGCCCGGTACACCGAGGCCACCCTGGTAAAGGCCATGGAGGAAAAAGGGGTGGGACGGCCCAGTACCTATGCATCTACGGTTTCTACCATTCTGGATCGGGAATATGTCATCAAGCAGGACAAGCGCTTGAGCCCCACACCCCTTGGTGAGGTGGTAACGGGAATGATGAAGGAGCGGTTCGTGGATGTGATCGACGTGACCTTCACCGCCAATATGGAGGCAAGGCTTGACCAGGTGGAGACGGGAGAAGTATATTGGAAGCAGGTGCTCCGGGACTTCTATCAGAATTTCCACGAAGAAATGGTGGCGGCAGAGGATATGCCCCGGATCAAGGTGCCCGATGAGGTTACCGACGAGATCTGTGAGATCTGCGGCAAAAACATGGTCATTAAGAGCGGCCGGTTCGGCCGATTCCTGGCCTGTCCCGGCTACCCGGAATGTACCAACACCAAGCCCCTGGCAGAGCGTATGCCCGGACGCTGTCCCAACTGCGGCAGCGGTATGCTGAAGCGGAAATCTCAGCGGGGCTTTGCCTACTATGCCTGTGAAAAGGGCAAGGAATGCGGCTTTATGTCCTGGGAGGTTCCCACCGCAGAGGATTGCCCCTACTGCGGCAAATCCCTGTTTAAAAAATCCGGCAAGGGTCAGAAAAAGACCTTCTGTATCAATCCGGAGTGTGAAAACTTCACACCGGAGGAGCTGCGGCCCGGTTATCGGAAAAAGAAAACCCAGGAGAATGGGGAGGCGGCTCCGGAGTCCGGTGCCACTGAGATGGCTGTGACTGAGGAAAAGACCGAGAAAAAGAC
>CAZFXB010000046.1:0-13037 GCA_964522835.1 uncultured Oscillospiraceae bacterium | reverse complement strand
CCAGATCCAGGTTGCAGCCGTGCTTGTCGAACATGGAGGAGAAGGCCTTGGTATTTACATGATCCTGATAGGAACCGGAGGTAATGTGAAGCAGATCCACGTAGGGCTCGATGATTTTCGCAAATTCGATGCCGTCCTCCAGGGTCATGCCACCCTCCATACGCTCAGAGCCGGACATGCGGTACTCCAGAAGCAGGTCATCGCCGCAGACCTCACGGATCTTCTTACATACCATAATGGGGAAACGGGCACGGTTTTCCATGCTGCCGCCGTACTCATCGGTACGATGATTAAACTTGGGGGAAATAAACTGGTTCAGAAGCCAGCCGTGGCCGCCGTGAAGGTTGATAACCTGGAAGCCCAGAGCCTTGCAGTTCCATGCAGCCTCGGCCCACTGGGCAGCAGTCTCTTCCATCATTTCAACGGTCATCTCCTCAACCTGAACGCCGTCCTCCCGGATATAGGCCGAGGGGCCAATGGGGTTCCGGCCGGAGGAAATGGTGCTGGGGTGGTTCATGGCACCTACATGGTTGAGCTGAATGGCAGCAACGGCACCGTGGGCCTTGATTCCCTCGGTCAGGGTCATAATAGACTCCATGTGGAAGGTGGTCATGGGGTTTTCCCACACGTTCAGTCCGTGCTCATGCCGCCAGGCACGATCATTGTCGATAAAAGACTCGGTGACGGTGACTTCGGCAAATCCACCCCGGGCCTTGGTTTCATAGACATCGATGCCCTCGGGGGTGGGGTAGCCGTGATCTACGATCCGGTTGGTGGTAATGGGGGAGGCCAGCACACGGTTCTTGAAGGTGACACCCTTGATGGTCATGGGCTTGAACATGTTGGGGTATTTGTAGCAAGACATTGTGTTCATCCTTTCTGCTTATTTCGATTTCTGATGGTTTTAACATACCATGTTTTTTCGGTTTTGTGAAGGAGGCACAAGAAAGTAAGTGGGTTACCTGTAGGTAACCCACTTGCGGTTCAGAATGATTTTGGATAATGATTGATGTAGTCTATGTACTGAAAACGAATGCCGTTTTCCTCCAACATCTCTCCGGTTTGAAGGATTTCCCAGTTTTCCAGTTGATCCAGATTGGGGAAGAAGGTATCGGCTTCATAATCACCGTAGGTTTTGGTGACATAGGCTCTATCACAGTAGGGGAGCAGTGCTTCGTAGACGGAGGCGCCGCCGATGACAGAGATGGCCGATCTTTCCTCCTGTTTCAGCCGCTGAAACAGGGCGGGGAGATCAGGCAGTACCTCTGCGCCCTGGATTTCGGTGACAGAGCCGGACAAAACAAGATTGGTTCTGTTTTTCAGGGGCCGTCCTCCGGGGAACGTGGCCAGGGTCTTCCGGCCCAGGATTACGGTTTTGCCGGTGGTGAGAAGCCGAAAACGCTTTAAAT
Source organism: uncultured Oscillospiraceae bacterium (assembly GCA_964522835.1). GTDB lineage: Bacteria > Bacillota > Clostridia > Oscillospirales > Oscillospiraceae > HGM13006. The sequence continues at coordinate 11,628 of CAZFXB010000046.1, read as the reverse complement.
CTGCGGAGATATATACCAGCTGGTCACCGCCCTTGCCGATGGCCCAATTTTCCGTTACGTTTACAACCAGATCCATGGGGCCACCTCAGACTGCTACGGGGATGGTGTCGGTGAAGGGGGCGTACTGGTAGTCCTGCAGAGTGAAGCTGTACCGGGTGAATTTGTAGAAGTCATCGATGGTGGGATCCATCACCATTTTGGGGGCGGGCAGCGTGGGCTGCTGGATCATTTTTTCAATGATAGGTACGTGACGGTCATAGATGTGAGCGTCTGCGATGACATGAACCAGTTCGCCGGGCTCCAGGCCGGAAACCTGCGCCATCATCATAAGCAGGGCGGAATACTGCACCACGTTCCAGTTGTTGGCGGCCAGCATATCCTGAGAACGCTGATTGAGAATACCGTTGAGCTTGTTGCCGCTGACATTGAAGGTCATAGAGTAAGCACAGGGATACAGCGCCATTTCGGAGAGATCAGCAAAGGTGTATATGTTGGTCATAATCCGGCGGCTGGCCGGGTTGTGCTTCAGGTCATAGAGCACCTTATCCACCTGATCCATGTCTCCCTCGGGGTAGTGATGCTTTACTCCCAGCTGATATCCGTAGGCTTTGCCAATAGAGCCGTTTTCGTCGGCCCAGGCATCCCAGACATGGCTGGCAAGATCTTTTACATTGTTGCTTTTTTTCTGCCAGATCCAGAGCAGCTCATCAATGGCAGAACGGTAGTAGGTTCGCTTGATGGTGAGGACAGGGAACTCCTTCTGGAGGTCGTAGCGGTTCACAACACCAAATTTCTTCACAGTATGGGCAGGGGTGCCGTCTTCCCAACGGGGGCGGACATTGAGATCCGTATCCCAGACACCATTTTCAAGGATATCCTTGCAGTTTTGAATGAAAATATCGTCAGCGTAACTCATTTGCTGTCATTCCTTTCAAGTCTTAACTACTTTGTTTATTATTTTTACTGCTTTCTATCTTATCATAAATTCTGTCGTTGTACAAGATAAACTGTCAGCTATTGCAATCTACAAAGAAAACGGCTATAATGGTATAGATTACGAGAAAATTATAAATTGAGGTTGAAAATGGGAAATATAACATTTCAGGATTTAAACATCAGTGAAGAGGTGCTCCGGGCCCTGGAGCAAAAGGGCTATGGTTATCCCACCCAGATTCAGGAGGAGGCCATTGGGCCACTGCTGGAGTGGAAGGATGTGATCGCCAAGGCCCCCACAGGAACCGGAAAGACCTTTGCTTTTGGTATTCCGGTGATCGAGCATATTGATCCGGAGTCCGATGCAGTGCAGGCGGCCATTTTGGCCCCCACAAGAGAGCTGGCCCTTCAGATTGGCGATGAGCTCCGCAGTTTGCTGACCTTTAAAAAGGGGATCCGTGTGGCAGTGCTCTACGGCGGCCAGCGGCTGGACAGCCAGGCTAAGGCATTGAAGCGGAATCCCCAGATCGTAGTGGCCACTCCGGGGCGGCTGATGGATCACTATAAGCGAAAGAATATTCGGTTTGACGCCATCAAAACCGTCATTCTGGATGAGGCTGACCGGATGCTGGATATGGGCTTCTTCAAGGATGTGACGGGCATCATTGAAAAAATGAAAAATCGTACCAATATGGGCCTGTTCTCCGCCACCATCTCCCAGGAGGTTATGACCGTCAGCTGGATGTATCAGCGGGACGAGGTGGAAATCACCGTTCAGCCCAAGGAGGAAAGTCGGCCGGATATTGAACAGTTTGCCATTCATTGCAACGCCATTGAAAAGCTGATGACCACCATGGAGCTGCTGGACAAGGGGGGCTTTGAACGGGTTATTGTTTTCTGCAACACCAAGCACATGTGCCAGCGGCTCAATGACGATCTCCAAAACAAGCCCTATTCTGTGGCCTGCCTCCACGGAGATATTCGCCAGAGCCAGCGGGAAAAGGTGATGCAGCGGTTCCGGGACGGAAAGCTCAACGTGCTGGTGGCAACGGATGTAGCCTCCCGGGGCATTGATGTGGACGATGTGGATTGCGTCCTCAACTATGATATTCCGGAGGAAAATGAGTATTATATTCATCGAATCGGTCGAACTGGCCGGGCCAGAAAGAAGGGGCAGGCTTATACCCTGGTCAGCTCTTTGTTGGAGAAGGCCAAGCTGGACGAAATTGCAAAATACAGCCACTTCGATGTGAAGCCCATGAAAATGGACGGAAAGGGGCAGCTTGTGGAGATGGAAGTGAAGAAGCCCCAGATCAAGTCCAAGTATCGAGTATGAGAACCTATAGTTCGGCAGAAATCTGCCTGATGCTGCTGTACGCCCTGCCGGGAGAACCCCTTCGGGAGGGGGTGTACCGTAAGCTGTTTCGTGCCTATACGGCCCTGGGGACAGAGCAGGAGGATCGGGACTTGCAGGAGCAGGATCTGATGCGTCTTGGATGTAACAGGGAGATTTCAAAGCAGATACTCTATCGGCTGGAACAGCAGGAGACCCTGTATTCCTATTTAAGAAATCTGAGAAGTCATGGTATTGAGGTAGTGACCCGGCTCAGCCTGGACTATCCTCAGAAGCTTCGTAAGGTTTTGGGCGATCGTGCCCCATTGATTTTGTACTGTAGCGGTAATACGGCCCTGTTTTCGACTCGTTGCATTTCCCTGGTAGGCTCACGGAATCTGCGGGAGAAGGGAACTGTATTTTCCATGCGGGCTGGGGAGCAAATTGCAGCAGAAGGATATACCTACTGTTCCGGCGGAGCCGCCGGGGCAGATTCCATTGGCTATGCCGCTGCCCAAAAGGCGGGGGGAAATGAGATTCTGTTTCTGGCTGACAGCCTGGAGGGCTGTATGAATCAGCCCCAATACAAGGAGGCTCTGGAGCAGGGACGGCTGCTTCTGGTTTCGGAATTTGGCTATGACCAGGGATTTTCTACACAGCGGGCCTTCAGTCGGAATCGGCTGATCCACGCCATGGGAGAGAAAACCTTGGTGGCCCAGTCGGACTACGGCAGCGGAGGCACCTGGAACGGCACCCTGGAAAACCTGAAACAGGGCTGGAGCCCTGTGTTTATGTGCAACGAGGAGCCGGAACATCCGGGCACCTGTGGGCTTATTGAACGGGGGGCGGTTCCTGTTCTGACAGAGGAGCTGTCTCAGTTATCGCTGATTCAGGATGCACAATTGACATTCGGTGGGTGAAAGCGCCGGGAGATTCTGATAAAAGCTTCCCACGAATCAGGAACCAAATATACGCAGGGACATAGACTGAGTTGGATTTGATCCAGCTCAGTTTTTGCGTTAGGAGGAATTTTGAATGTCGAATTGTGTAAACACAGTGTCCGATTTTGGAAATGTCCGGGAGGCAGTCTGTGTCAGTACAAGAAAAATCATGGATGCCTGCCGGGATCAGGACTGCATGGAGGATGTGGCAGTATATTTGACCACCGGCAGTCAGGAGACCCTGGAGAATGCCACCACGGTAAAGCCCAGGTGTGCGGAGCTTCTCTATACGGATGTGACCGTGGAGCCGCTAAGCTATCGAGACGGGTACTACTGTGTAGAGCTCCAGTATTATTACCGGATCATTGCGGATGCGGTGCTCTGTGCGGTTCGCCCGGCAGCTATCTATGGTCTGGCCACCTTCACCAAGCGGGCCACCCTGTTTGGGGGAGAGGAACAGGTGAAGCGGTTTTCCAGTGATGGGAGCAGTACATCCTGTGACGGGCCCGTGGCGGTGGTAGAGGCTCTGGATCCCACTGTTCTGGCTGCCCGGATTGTGGATCTGTGCCACTGCCGGAAGGAGGAGGCTCGGTGCTGCTGCCTGGGAGAGGGACTGCCGGAGGCTGTTACATCTGCCTTTGATGACCAGCTGGTTATGGGCGGTATGAGTCGCCAGCTGGTGGTGACCCTGGGACAGTTTTCGCTGGTTCGGTTGGAGCGGCAGACCCAATTACTGATTCCCAGCTATGATTATTGCCTGCCGGAGAAAATCTGCTGTGATGGGGACTGCGGCTGCCAGGAAAATCCCTGTGAGACCTTCTGCAATACAGCTTTCCCGGTAAGTGCCTTCTTCCCCCAGGGGCAGGCACAGGAACGGAGTGGGGGAAACGGTGGAGCCTGTGGCGGCTGCTGCGCCTGCCATACGGAGCCCAGCCCGGTGCCCCAGCAGCCCATGCCTCAGCCGCCGCTGCCGCCCCAGGAGGGGTGCTGTAATGTGGAAGAAAGCACCGCTGCACAGAATGGAAATGGGTTTACCACCATCGGGGGCAGAAACAAAAATCGCTGATACGGAATGCACTGGGGCTGTTGCAAAATGCAACAGCCCCAGTGAAATTCGTCCTACGGACGAGTGAAATCGCCCCCTTAGGGCGGTGATCGTGTCCCTGTGGGACGGATTTAACGCTGATCGGGCGTGTTGCAGCCCATTTTGCAACACGCCCGATTTCATTCAGGGAAAGAAAATAGCGTAGACATCCCACACAAAATATGCTAAAATATTATGAACTATGTAATTTGCGAAGGAGCAGGAAAGCTATGCGAATCGAAGTCATGGACATTCCCTTTGACAATGTGACTATGGACGAGGCGCTGGATGCAGCGGAAAAGCTGATAGCAGCACCCGGGGTAGCCTATTGTGTGACCCCCAATGCGGAAATTGTCTATGAGACCATGTTTGATGAAACCCTGCGGCAGATCGTTTGTCAGGCAGATCTGGTGTTGCCGGACGGAGCTGGTGTTGTGCTTGGGGCTAAAATGCTGGGAACCCCGCTGAAGCAAAAGGTTGCGGGCATTGAATTTGGTCAGAACCTGATGAACCGGCTGAAGGATACAGATAAGACCTTTTATTTTCTGGGGAGCAAGCCCGGCGTGGCAGAGCTTGCGGCCCGGAAAATGCAGGAGAAATACCCGGGGCTGAACATCTGCGGAACTGCTGATGGCTATTTTAAAGATGAAGCTCAGGTAGTTGCCGCAATCAACGATAAAAAACCGGATGTGCTTTTTGTATGCCTTGGTGCCCCCAAGCAGGAAATCTTTATGGCAACCCATAAAGAAGAGCTGCAGGTGGGATTGATGGTTGGATTGGGGGGCAGCCTGGATGGCTTTGCAGGCAATGTAAAGCGGGCACCCCAGTGGATGATCCGGATGAATCTGGAGTGGTTCTATCGGCTTATCAAAGAACCCAGACGGCTGGGACGCATGATGCGGCTGCCCAAGTTCCTGTGGCGTGTGCTGCTTCGGCGGATGAAAGGGTGATACCATGGGGAAACTGATCGTATTGGAGGGCACGGATGGCTCCGGAAAAGCCACCCAGTGTGCTGCACTGGCAGAGGCTTTGGAAAAGATGGGCATCCCCTGTCGAAAGGTGGAGTTTCCACAGTATGCCGAGGAATCTTCGGCGCTGATCCGTATGTATTTGGCTGGACAGTTTGGCGATAAGCCCTCGGATGTAAACGGCTATGCTGCCTCCACCTTCTACGCAGTGGATCGCTATGCCTCCTATAAAAAGGACTGGGGAAAGTTTTATGAAGCCGGAGGGCTGATTCTTGCGGATCGCTACACCACCTCCAACGCCGTCCATCAGGGGAGCAAATTGGAGGGACAGGCCCGCAGTGAATTCTTTGACTGGCTCTTTGATTTTGAGTACAGGCTGATGGGCTTGCCTGAGCCGGATCTGGTGATCTATCTGGATGTGCCCGTGGATCAGACGGAAAAAAACATGCGCCACCGGGAGGAAGAGACCAACACCACCGCAGATATTCACGAAAAGGATAAAGAATACTTGAATCAATGCCGCCTGAGTGCCTCTCAGGCAGCGGATCAATTTGGCTGGCGACGGATCGCCTGCACCCAGCAGGGGAAAATGCGGGCCATTGCGGACATTCATAAGGAAGTTCTTCAGGCAGTAAAGGAGATTTTGTAATGGTATATATTATGCTTGGAAAGGGTTTTGAAGAAACCGAGGCCATCGCACCCGGAGATATTCTCCGGCGGGCCCAGATCCCCATGCAGTATGTGGGGATTGGCGGTAAGATAGTAGAAGGAGCCCACGGCATTTCCATCTGTGCGGATATCACCGTGGAGGAAATGGAGCTTTCCAATATGGATATGATCGTGCTGCCCGGTGGTCTTGGGGGCGTGGAGTCCATTGAAGGAAGCAAAGAGGCTATGGCGGCGGTGGAATATGCACTGAGCCATGATAAGTATGTGGCGGCTATTTGCGCAGCACCGATGATTTTGGGGAAGCGTGGCTACCTGGACGGAAAGAATGCCACCTGTTACCCCGGCTGTGAAAACGGTATGGGAAAAGCCATTGTCCACGGTGACAAAGAGGCTGTGGTAGATGGCAAGATCATCACCGGACGGGCACCCGGTGCCGCCATTGAATTTGGTCTTACCCTAAGCGGAATGCTGCCGGGCCAGTTTACGCCCGATGAAATTGCTGGCTATATGGTCTATGACAGAAAGTAAGAAAGAACTGCGCCGTCGTGTTAGGGAAATGCCCCCTTCGGTGAATGGGGAGGGCGTTTTGCGTCGAATTGTGTGCCATCCATGGTTTCAGGAGGCAAAGCGGGTCATGGCCTACAGTGCCATTCCTCCGGAAATTGACCTGGAGCCCGTGCTGGAGCTGGTTTTGAAACAGGGGAAAACCCTGCTGCTGCCCCGGTGCGAAGAAAATGGAACCATGACTGCCCGAATTGTTCCGGATTTGAGGGAACTGGTTCCCGGGGCCTACGGCATACGGGAGCCCGGGCCGGAGACCGAGATATTTCCACCAGACAGGATTGATCTGATTCTGGTGCCAGGGTTGGCCTTTGACAAAAAAGGCCGCCGTTTGGGTCGAGGCAAGGGGTATTATGACCGGTTTTTAACCCAAACCACCGGAAAAACCATTGGTGTATGCGGGTGCCTTGTGCCGGAGGTACCGGTGGAGCCCCATGATAAAAGAATGGATGCCGTTGTGACGGACGAGAATATAATGATTTGTGAAATGGAGGACAGCCCATGTTGAAACGAAAAAAGGATCAGGAGATCGAGGAGGAGCAGATCTTCGACGATGGGGGAGAATACGAAGCCTATTACGAGGATGATGATGTCTACGAATACGACGAAGGAAAGCCCAAATCCCTTGGCCGAACCGTGGGATATATGGCTGCGGTGCTGATTGTCTCTGTGGTGTGTGCGGTGGCAATGTGGTTTGCAGCAGATGATGTGCTGGCTCTCACCAAGCCGGACAACTCCATTACCATCACCATCAAAGACGGGGACAGCCTGGAAGATGTGGCTCAGAATCTGAAGGATCACGGTCTGGTTAATTACAAATCTCTCTTTGTGCTGTATGGAAAGTTCAGCAATGCAGAGAGCAAAATCTCCAGCGGTACCTTTGAACTGAATCAGATGTTTGACTATCATGCCCTGGTGAACGGTATGGCCTATGCCAGCGAAACCAGAGAGACCGTGACGCTCACATTCCCGGAGGGCTACTCCTGTAGCCAGATCTTCCAGCTGCTGGAGGAGAACGGGGTGTGTTCCGTGGCGGAGCTGGAGGATGCTGCGGCAAACAACGATTTTGAGATGGATATTCTGGCGGAGCTTCCTTATGGAGATAAAAACCGCCTGGAGGGATATCTTTTCCCGGATACCTATGATTTCTACGTGGATGATGAGCCGGTTCGGGTTATCAAAAAGCTCTTGAACAATTTCGACAGTAAATTTACCGATGAAATGTACGAGGCCATTGAGACCCTTAACGAGGACATTCGCAGCCGGATGGAGGAGGAGGGCAGCTTCTCTGAAGCTGAAATCGAAAGCTCCATGATGGATGTGTATAAGATTTTGACTGTGGCATCCCTCATTGAGAAGGAGGCGGGCAGTGACGCAGAGCGTACTACCATTGCTTCGGTTATCTATAACCGACTAACAACCCGGGTACATGAGCTGCTCCAGATCGACGCCACGGTGGAATATGCCTTGGGTGAGCATCGAGCTCAGATTACAGAAAGTGATCTGCTGGTAGACAGCCCCTACAACACCTATAAGTACGAGGGCCTGCCTCCTGGACCTATTGCAAACCCCGGTATTTCCAGCATTATGGCGGCCATCTATCCCGAGAATACGGATTACTTCTTCTATGCTCTGGGCGAAAGCGGCAGAAACCATAGCTTCTTCAACACTTACATGGAGCAGCAGGATTTCCTGAACGGCACCAATATGGCCGGAATCGGGGAAAACGGAGAAGTGTCAGACGATGCGGAGGAGCCCTATTATCAGCAGCCTGTCACAGAGGACGGAGAAGAAGAGAATGGGGAGGAACCAGTGAATGCGCAATAAACCGGAACTGCTGTCCCCAGCGGGAGATCCCGAAAAACTGCAAATGGCTGTGCGGTTTGGTGCAGATGCAGTGTACTTAGCCGGAAAGAACTATGGAATGCGGGCCAAAGCCGGAAACTTCACGGATGACCAGCTGGTAGAGGCAGTGAAGTTCGCCCACAGCTACGGCACAAAGGTTTATGTGACGGCCAATGTTTTGGCAAGAACGACCGAAATTCGTCAGATGCCGCCCTTTTTTGAGCTGTGCCAGGAGGCGGGTGTGGATGCCTTTATCCTGGGGGATCTGGGTGTATTTAAGGCGGCAGAAAAATATGCCCCCGGGGTGGAGCGGCACATCAGCACCCAAATGGGCATTGTGTCTGCTGACACCGCCAAGGCATGGTACGACCTGGGGGCCACCCGGGTTGTGCTGGCACGGGAGCTTTCCTTCCCGGAAATCCGGGAGATTCGGGAGAATATCCCCAAAGATCTGGAGATCGAAGCCTTCGTGCACGGAGCGATGTGCGTCAGCTTCTCCGGCCGTTGCCTCCTGAGTAACTATCTGGCGGGCCGGGATGCCAATCATGGCGCCTGTGCCCAGCCCTGCCGGTGGAAATATGCCCTGATGGAGGAACGTCGCCCCGGGGAGTATTTCAATATTGAAGAGGACGACAACGGCACCTACATTATGAATTCCCGGGATCTTTGTATGATCGATCATATTCCGGAGCTGATTGAGGCCGGGATCGATTCCTTCAAGATTGAGGGACGGGCCAAATCCTCTTACTATGCGGCCTGTGTCACCAATGCTTATCGCCATGGCATTGACGCTGCTGTGGCAGGGGTGACCTTGGATCCGGTCTGGCGGAACGAAGTGGAGAAAATATCCCATCGGCATTATTATCAGGGATTTTTCTATGGTCAGCCGCAGCAGGGCCAGTTCTACGCCGATGCTCGCTATATCCGGGACTGGGATGTGGTTGCTTATGTGGTGTCCTGCGATGAGGATGGAAATGCAATCCTCACCCAGCGTGGACGGATCTGGAAGGGAGACACGCTGGAACTGCTGATTCCCGGCCAGGAGCCTATCCCGGTTCACGTGGAGGAAATGCGGAACGGAGAAGGGGAGATTGTGGAATACTGTCCCCATCCGGAAATGGAGATTCGTATGAAGCTGCCGGTAAAGGCTCCGGAGCTTTCCATACTCAGAAGAAAAGTGGACGAAAAGTCTGCAAAATAACGAAAGATTCCGTTCCAAAGGTGGCCTTTGGAACGGAATCTTTTTTAACAGGTCCATTTTAGTTTTGCGTAATCAGCTTATGGGTTTTCCACTTTCCGGAGAGATAGTATACCAGAGCGATGACAATGGGCACATAGCCCGCCAGAGCACTGCCGTACCAGAAGCCCAGAATGCCCATGTCCAGAACATAACCCAGCAGCAGGGAGAAACCGATTCGGGCTACCACGCTGTCCAGAATGCCTGCAACGAGGGACAGGGTGGCATATCCAATGCCATTCATCAATGCGTTGGCGGTGGCTCGAATACCATTGCCCATGTAGCAGACCACACCTGCGGGGACAAAAATCAGCGCATAGGTCAAAACATCTTCGCTGCTGTCAAAGAGGGAGAAGATCTGCTGGGGGAACAGGAAGATTGCAAGGGAACAGAGGGTGGCCCAGGAAATGCAGATCACCATGGAATACCCCAGAATTCTGTTGACCCGGCTGATTTTCCTGGCGGCAATGTTCTGTGCAATCATAGAGGAGGCGGCAGTGGATACAGAGTTGCTGACAATACGGACGATATTTTCCAGCTTGGTGGATACGCCGTTGGCTGCACTGGCGGCCACACCAAAGAGATTGATCTGGGAGGAGATGAAGATGACGGAGATTAGAACCATGGCGAATTGAACAGCCATGGGGCCGCCCAGCCGAAGCAGCATGGTAAGATACTTTTTTGTGGGAACAAAGCTCCGGGGCTTAAAGTCAAATCCAAAGCTCTCTCGACGGCGATACAGGTACAGGACAGACGCAATCAAAGAGAATGCCTGACCCATAATGGTGGCAAGGGCTGCGCCTGCGGCCCCCCAGTGAAATACACAGACAAACAGCAGGTCCAGCAGAAGGTTTGCAACTGAGGCAATGCCGATGAAAATCAGCGGACGCTTGCTGTCGCCGAGCCCTCGCATGACTGCGCTGACCCCGTTGTATCCAAAGACAAAAATCATACCGGCCCCGCAGATCAGGGTATAGTTTCGCCCTTCCTGGTAAGCCTCTGGGGGAACATTCATAATTCCAAGCTGCCAATCCAGGGCAGCGATACAGGATAGGGTTACCACCAGGGAAGAAACAATAAGCAGACTAAACAGTGTGCCGATGGTTTTGCTGATGGCCTCCTTGTCGTTTTTGCCCACAAACTGGGCAATGATGATCTGACCGCCGGAGGTTAGTCCCATGGCGATCATGGTGTAAAAGGTGATTAGCTCGCCGCAGGTAGAAACGGCAGACAGTCCGGCGGTGCCCACAAATCGTCCCACCACCAGGGTATCTACTGTGGTGTACAGCGTGGACAGACAGTTCGCCAGCAAAAGGGGCAGGGCAAACCGCCACAGGTGACGAAAAACGCTGCCCTCTGTCATATTGTTGACCATGGTTTTTTCCTTCAATGAGAGACCTCTTTTCTATATACATTAACCCTATTATACAGGATAAAATTGCAAATAGATAGTCTTAATTTTAAGAATTCTTAGTATTTTTCGGGTGTACGCAGTAAAGTTGAATTTCCCAGGCAGGAAGACAGCGGTTCCTGCGAAGATACATTCGATAACCGGGACAGAGTTGCTCCACCAGAAGGGGGAGGGTAATAAAATCATCTGGCTTGTGATAGGCACTGATAAGCAGCTTGGGATGGCACCGGTTCAGGGTTTCGGCCATGCCGAAAAGGGTTTCTTCTTCGGCACCCTCCACATCCATTTTGATATATGTGAAGTCCTGATGCAGAAGGTCTACCGGAATGGCCTCCACCGGATGGAGGTGCTTATACTGCCCCGGAAGCTGGGGTAGCTTTGCACAGTTTCTGCCTCCTTTTCCGGAGAAGGTGAGTGTGGTGGATTCGTTCCAGCTGGCCTTTTGATGAATGGTCAGATGGGAAAGCTGTGCGGTGGATTCGGTCAGCTTCTTCAGGTTGTGACTGTCCGGTTCAAAGGCATCTATGGAGCTGTATGCACCACCGGTCAGGGATAAAAATTCGAAAATGGTGTCTCCATTGTATGCGCCCAGGTCAAGATATTGCTCTTTTGAACCGAGATGGAGCAGTTCCATGTCCTCCTGTCT
>CAZFXB010000045.1:0-13339 GCA_964522835.1 uncultured Oscillospiraceae bacterium | reverse complement strand
GTCTGGTACAGGGCGACGTAGGTTCCGGTAAAACCATAGTGGCTCTGGGTGCCATGCTGCAAGCAGTTGAAAATGGCTATCAGTCCGCCCTGATGGCCCCCACGGAGCTGCTGGCCACCCAGCATTACAATACCCTTTCAAAGCTGCTGGAACCACTGGGCATAACCTGCCTGCTGCTTACCGGCTCCACCCCAACCGCCCAGCGTCGGCGGTACCTGGACTACATGGCAGTAGGTGCAGCAAAAATCATCATTGGAACCCACGCACTTTTCACTGATACAACAGGCTTTTACAATCTGGGCCTGGTGGTCATCGATGAGCAGCACCGGTTCGGGGTGCGCCAACGGGCCGCTCTGGCCGGCAAGGGAAACAGCCCGCACATTCTGGTGCTGTCGGCCACACCCATTCCAAGAACCCTTGCCCTGATCCTGTACGGAGATCTCAGCGTATCCGTGATTGACGAGCTGCCCCCCGGCCGTGAAACGGTAGATACCTTTCTGGTCAATTCCGGCTATCGTCCCAGGCTCAACGGCTTCATTCGAAAGCAGATCACCGCTGGGCACCAGGTATATGTGGTCTGCCCCGCAGTAGAAGAAAGTGAAGAGACCTCGCTCACCGCCGCCGAGACCATGTATCAGCAACTACAGGCCACATTCCCCGATTTAAACATTGGTCTGGTTCACGGCAAATTGAAATCCGATTCTAAGGACAAAGCCATGACGCTGTTTCTACAGGGCCAGACCCATATTCTTGTGGCCACCACGGTCATCGAGGTGGGCGTGGATGTACCCAATGCCACGCTGATGGTGGTAGAGGATGCAGACCGATTCGGTCTTTCCCAGCTGCATCAGCTCCGGGGCCGTGTGGGCCGTGGAGCTGGAAAATCCTACTGTGTATTGGTATCCGACAACAAAAATCCGGACACCAGGCAGCGGCTCAAGGCCCTTTGCAGCACCAACGATGGCTTCGAGATCTCTCAGCAGGATCTGAATCTGCGTGGCCCCGGTGACTTCTTCGGGCAGCGTCAAAGCGGTCTCCCCACCTTCCACATGGCCTCTCTGGCCACAGACTTGGGGGTGCTGAAGCGTGCCCAGGAGGCAGCAGAACAATACCTCACCAATTCCTCCAGCCAGGATGAGCCAAACCGGATCTTCCTTCTGAAGCAGGTCGAGGCCCTCTTCAACAGCGCAGAAGATACCTTCAACTGAAACAAAATCCCTCCCGATTCATATACTGTCATAGTAATGTATCAGGAGGGAATTTTTATGTGCGGAATCGCAGGACAGCTCTCTCCCCAGGGATTGCCCCAGCGGCGAGAGGGCTTTTATGAAAAAATACTCCATACCATGGCCCGCCGGGGGCCGGATCAGGAAGGGCTTTGGCAGGATAACACCTGTGTGCTCCTCCATCGCAGACTATCTGTTATGGATCCGGAACACGGCCTCCAGCCAATGACCCTGGGGGATAAAACCATTGTCTACAATGGTGAGCTTTATAATACAGAAGCACTGCGAAGGGAGCTTTCCCTTTTGGGCGAAACCTTCCAGACCCATTGTGACACCGAAGTATTGCTTCGGGCCTTTCTTCGCTGGGGGGAGGAATGCCTACAAAAGCTAAACGGCATTTTTGCCTTTGCAATTTACGACAAAAAAGAGCGCCGACTTTACTTCGCCCGGGATCCCATGGGGGTGAAGCCTCTGTTTTATGCCCAGCGTGGCGGTAGCTTCTACTTTGCATCAGAAATCAAAAGTCTGCTTTTGTTCCCGGAAATCTCCCCTACCATAGATGCCCGGGGACTCTATGATATTATGTTTTTGGGCCCTGGCCGAACCCCCGGCTTCGGTGTATTTCGGGGAATCTACGAAATCAAACCGGGACAGTGGGGCTGGTTTGACGAGGACGGCCTCACATTGGACACCTATTGGACGCTGAAAGACGCCCCCTGCCGGGACACTTTTGAAGAAGCGTCTGAAAAAACACGTTATTTGTTGGAAGATGCTATCCATCGTCAACTAAAAGCGGATGTACCTGTTGGTACCTTCCTGTCCGGGGGGCTGGATTCCTCCATCGTATCCGCTGTAGCCGCCAAGTATTTGGGCCAGGTCAACACCTACTCCGTGGATTACCGGGACAACGATAAATATTTCGAAGCCACAAAATTTCAGCCCAATTCTGATACGGCTTTTATGGCACTCATGGCCGAACATATCAACGCCTGCGCCCATCGGGTCGTGCTTGATACGGGGCCTCTTATAGATGGACTCTTTGCCGCTGCAGAGGCCCGTGATCTGCCCGGCATGGGGGATGTGGACAGCTCCATGCTGCTTTTATGTCAGGAGGCAAAGAAAACCTCCACAGTGGTACTCTCCGGCGAATGTGCAGACGAGATTTTCGGCGGGTATCCCTGGTTTCGTGACCCGGAGATTCGGGCCGCCTGGGGCTTCCCATGGGCTCAGACCACAGAATATCGGGCCACATTTCTGCGGCCCGAAGTAAAAACCTTTATGGATCCTCAAGACTTCGTAGATCGGCGGTATCAGGAAACCCTTTTATCTATAGATTTGCTCCCAGACCTTTCCCCCACAGAAAAACGAATGAAGGAAATGATGGTACTGAACTTAAAATGGTTCATGCAGAATCTTTTGGAACGGAAGGACAGAATGAGTATGTGGTCCGGACTGGAGGTTCGTGTCCCCTTCTGCGACAAGGATGTGGTGGAATATCTATACACTGTGCCGTGGGACTATAAGGATTACCAGGGGATGGAAAAGGGGCTCCTGCGCCACGCATTCCGTGACCTTTTGCCCCCCGCCGTATACAGCCGTAAAAAGAGCCCATACCCCAAAACCTGGAACCCCAGCTATATGGCTGCCGTATCAAGCCTGCTCCAGGAAGAGCTTCAGGGTACCAACTCTCCCCTGCTGGAATTTCTGGATAAAAAGGCACTGCTGAGCCTGTGCCACGAAAACCGGAGCATCCCCTGGTACGGTCAGCTGATGACCACACCGCAAACCATCGCCTTCTTCCTGCAAATGGCACACTGGATGAGAATCAACCACGTCCGGGTCACATTTTAGGCCGGATATACACGAAGCCACCTTCCAAGACCCGGAAGGTGGCTCAAATTATATGAATTATTCCGCAGAGATCAGATAATAGTAGACCGGCTGCCCACCAGGAATCACGGTGATTTCAGCTTCGGGGCAAATTTCTGCAAAAATCGCTTCTGCGCCCATGGCCTCTTCTTCGGAAATATCTTCACCGTAGAAGATGGTGAGAAACTCGCTGTCAAGGCTCTTGGCCTTCTCAGCCAGCTTCCGGAGCAGCACATGAATATCCCGGTCAGTTCCAAACAGGCCGCCGCACAGGGCCAGGTAATCGCCCTCGTTAATGGCATAGCCATCAAAGTCGGAGTTCCGGGCTGCATAGGTGATCTGCATGGTGGTAACGCCTTCGATGGCCGTGGTCATGGTCTCCACATTCTCCTCCACAGAGGCGGATGTATCCATGTTCAGCATGGCCGTAATGCCCTGAGGCACAGAGGTTGTGGGAATTACCACAACTTTTTTCTCTGTCAGAGGCTCACACTGCTGGGCTGCCATAAAGATGTTTTTATTGTTGGGCAGCACAAATACGGTGTGGGCCGGGGTCAGGTTAATCATCTTCAGAATATCTTCCGTGGAGGGATTCATGGTCTGACCGCCGGAGACGATCTGATCTACCCCAAGATCACGGAACATATCAGCAATGCCGTCACCGGCACAAACAGAAACAACGCCATAGTCCTTCTCAGGAGCTGCATACTGGACTTCCTCAGCCTTGGGCGTCCACGCCTCCTGCTGCTCCAGCTCCTCTTCAATCTGCTCCAGATCATCCGTGCTCATGGTCTTGCGGCCAGCAGCCTGATCCTCGCACTGTGTGCGCATGTTTTCAATCTTCGCCAGCTCCAGCACACCATACTTGGATGCCTCGCTGAGCACCGCTCCGGGGATATCAGTGTGAACATGAACCTTGAAAATCTCGTCATCCTCACCGATTACCAGGCTGTCACCCACAGAGTTCAGGTATTCACCATAAGCGTTCAGATCGCAATCCTCATTCTTACGTACAATAAACACAGTGTCATAGGTGAAGGTAAAGTTGGACATATCCACCACAACCTGCGTTTCCTGCGCAGCTTCCACGGTATCGCTGGCCACCACGGGACTTCCCAGCATGGCAGCCTTCATGGCCTCCAGAATCAGCACGAAGCCCTTGCCGCCGGCATCCACAACACCAGCCTTTTTGAGAACCGGGTTCTGATTTACGGTCTCCTCCAGGGCGGCCTTTGCGGTTACAATGGCCACATCCAAGATGGGCTCAATGGCAGTGGTCTCGCCGCAGGCCTCCATAGCTTTCTCTGCAGAAACCCGGGATACAGTCAAAATAGTTCCCTCAGCAGGCTTCATAACAGACTTATAGGCGGCCTCTACGCCCTCATAAAGGGCAGCAGCAAAGTCAGCACCGTCGGCAGTTACCTTCTCTTTCATGGACTTGGAGAAGCCCCGGAACAGGAGAGATGTGATAACACCGGAGTTTCCCCGGGCACCACGGAGCAGAGCGGAAGCCGTAACATCCGCAGCCTGACTAACGGTCAGATCATCCTTTAGCTTCCCCAGCTCCTTGGCGGCAGTTCCAATGGTCAGTGCCATGTTGGTACCTGTGTCACCATCGGGTACGGGAAATACGTTCAAATCGTTGATTAACTGTTTATTCAGCTCGATATTGGCAGCTGCGGAGATCATCATGGATTTTAGCTCCGCACCGCTGATAAATTCTTTCAAATTGTGCACCTCCGGGATGGGACTTCCCATCTAATTACGAAAATCAGTCTACGCTGATAGAATCAATATAGACGTTGACCTCTTTCACCGTAACTCCGGTGGCTTTGTTCACGTCATAGCTTACACGGTTGATGATAGAAGGGCAAACAGCAGCAATATTGATGCCGTGATCCATCATCACATGAAGATCGATGGAAATGGTCTCATCGTCGTTAAAGGTCACCAGTACGCCCTTATCCATCGCCTCACGGCGGAGAAGATGAACAATGCCGTCGGTTCTGGAGCGGACAGCCATGCCCTTCACGCCAAAGCAGTTGGTGGCTGCCATGCCGGCAATATTGGAGAAGACCTGGCTTGTAACGGTGATATCACCCTTGTCTGTATGAAAACGCATCATAAGGATTGACCTCCTTCTAAATGTCAAATAAGGATACTCAAGATATTGTATAACATTTCCGTGAAAAGCACAAGAGGAAATTCAGCGAAAACCCGGATTTTCCCCTAAAAATCAGTCCAAAAGGCTCT
The DNA here is from genome assembly GCA_964522835.1 of uncultured Oscillospiraceae bacterium. GTDB lineage: Bacteria > Bacillota > Clostridia > Oscillospirales > Oscillospiraceae > HGM13006. The sequence continues at coordinate 7,991 of CAZFXB010000045.1, read as the reverse complement.
CCTGCCACATGGAAGGTACGGGAATTTCCAGCAGCTGGGCCACAGTTCCGGCCACATTGGCAAGTCCATAGGCCCCCTGTTTCAGGCTTCCCTCCCAGCCTTCGATCACAAAGGGAACCGGGCTAAGGGAGTGGGCTGTGCGTACCTGCATGGCTCCCTTTTTGTTTTTTTCCAGCATCACATCCGCATTGCCATGGTCAGCCGTCACGGCCAGAACATAGCCAAGCTCCTTAGCCGCCTGTCGAATTCTGCCCAGTTGAATATCCAGCGCCTCCATGGAGGCGACCACTGCATCAAAAACACCGGTGTGTCCCACCATATCTCCGTTGGGGAAATTGCAGCGAAGGAATCCATAGCGTTTTTCCTCCATGGCAGAAATCAGGCAATCCGTGATTTCTTTGCACTTCATGGCAGGCTTCTCATTAAAGGGGCAGTTATCCGAAGGAATCTCCACATAGGTCTCCAATTCTTCAGACACCTTTCCGCTGCGGTTTCCGTTCCAGAAGTAGGTCACGTGTCCATACTTCTGGGTCTCCGACAAAGCAAACTCGTTGATTCCGTGCTCCACCAGCAGCTCGGTCAAGGTATTTTCAATGGTGGGAGGCTCCACCAAATACCGGGAGGGAATGTGGGCATCTCCGTCATACTCCAGCATTCCCGCAAATTTGACATTCTGGAAATCTCCCCGATCAAATTTATCAAAGCTGACATCATCCAGGGCCCGGCTGATCTCCAGTGCCCGATCTCCCCGGAAATTGAAGAGAATCACACTGTCTCCGGCCTGAACTTTGCCGATGGGCTCCCCATTTTCAGCAATGACAAAGGCTCCCAGGTCCTGATCTATACAGCCAGTCTCCTGCCGATAAGTTTCAATGGCGGTTTTTGCATCCGGGAACTGGCGGCCTTCACCGTGAACATGGCACCGAAATCCTTGTTCCACCATTGCCCAGTCCGCTTCATAACGATCCATGGTGATTTTCATTCTTCCGCCACCAGAGGCAATTTTCCCGGTGAAGCCATCATCATTCAGCTCATTTAAGGTGTTTTCCAGCTGCTCCACATATTGAAGCGCAGATGTAGCAGGCACATCCCGTCCATCCAGCAGCACATGGCAAAACACCTTTTTGACTCCTTCTGCCTTCGCCTGTTTCAAGAGGGCAATCAGATGGTCAATATGGGAATGTACATTTCCATCAGAAAGCAGTCCCAAAAAGTGTATTGCGCCGCCATTCTTGCAGTGAGCCGTCAGCTCACCCCAGGCTGCAGAGGAAAAAATCGTGCCAGATGCGATGCTCTCCCCTACCAGCTTGGCGCCCTGGGCATAGACCTGGCCACAGCCCAGCGTATTATGCCCCACCTCAGAATTCCCCATATCCTCATCTGTAGGAAGGCCAACGGCGGTACCATGGGCTTTAAGCTGGGTATGGGGGCAGGTGTTCAGCATTTCATCCAAATTAGGGGTATGGGCCAGCTTTACCGCATCTCCCGGTCCCCCATCACCGATGCCAACGCCGTCCATTACAATTAAAACTACAGGTTTCGTCATTTCAAAAGCTCCTTTTCCATGTATTCCGCACAGTATTCGATCAACACAGGGCAAAGCTCCTTCTTTTTACCTTCGTCCGGAAGAAGCTCTTTGCACAAAATCGAGCCATGTTTCTCCCGGAATTCCTTCATAAACACAAGCGATTTGGGGCATTTTCGATTATTTTCGTCCCCATATTTTAAACCCAGAGCCATCAGTGCCCCGGTTACAGCACCGCAGACCTCTCCCCGCCGCATTCCGCCGCCGAAGAAAGCCCCCAGCCGATACGCCGTCTCTGCATCAAGCCCCAGTTCCTGGCAGCAACTCCCCAGTACAGCCTGACAGCAGTTGCAGCCGGACTCATGGAGCTCCGTCGCCTTTTCTTTATATGTCATGTGAATCACCTGCATTCATTATGATGTATGTCATTTTACACGAAATTGCAGCATTATACAAGAGGGTACATGAATTGAATTTGCATGGATTGCAGCGTTACGATGGATGTGAAATCTTCGGAACATTTATATGATAGCATGATTCTGCGTGACACATTGTAGTGAACTTCACGGGAGAAAATTGGCGTCGTTATGCCGCCGACAATTCTAACAAAGAGACCTCACTGAAAATACTCGCAAAGCATCTCCGCATTGATCTCGGCGATGTTGTTGCATTCGGAGACGATATAAATGATTTGGGGATGCTGAAGATCTCCGGAACGGCTGTTGCAGTTTCCAATGCCATTGATGAGGTAAAAGCTGTTGCAGATCACATTACCGAGAGCAACGACCAAGATGGTGTTGCAAAGTTTTTGGAAAGAACACTGCTTGCATAAGAGGAAACGTACGCCCCTTTCCTCTACGGAGGATGTAGATGGCGACTATCGTTTCCTCGTAAGTGAAAATTATATGGTTTTCTATCGGGCAAACGGGAATGACATCTACGTTGACCGAGTTCTGTATGGCCGTAGAGATTATTTACGTGTTTTATTCGAAAAAGAAAACCTGTAACCGATTGGTTACAGGTTTTCTTGGTGGAGATAAGCGGGATCGAACCGCTGACCTCTTGAATGCCATTCAAGCGCTCTCCCAGCTGAGCTATACCCCCGTGTTCAATTGACGATGTTTATTATATCAGTTTTTTTTCATTTGTCAAGCACTTTTTAAAGAAACTTTTCAAATATCGCAAAAATCGAGAAGGAATGAAAAACAGGCCGACCGGTAGTCGAATTTTTGTGGAAAGGGCCCATATATATTTCTCGAAAACTCTGATATACTAAGGTAAAACAGGATTTTGAGGTGACACCCATGGAAAAATGGTACAATACGGACACCTATTATATTACATCTGCCGACACCGACGCCAGCTACCATTACAAAGCATCTGGCATTTTTGTTCTGATGCAGAAGGTCATCAGCGAACACGCCCGGAACCTGAATACAAACCGGGATTGCCTGATTGAAAAGTATAACTGCTGCTGGATGGCCCTCCGCACCTGGCTGAAACTTTACCGTCCCATGATCTGGGCCGAAACGGTAACCGCCAAAAGCGTTATCCGAAAGCCCACAGGAAAGCGTCTCTACTGGGACTGCTTCATGTATGTCGGGGATGAACTGGTGGCCGAGTCCACCACTGTCTGGGTCATGGTAAACATGGCCACCAAGCGCACCCGTGTTATCGAAGGGTTGCCCGAATTCCCCACAGAGGATCCTGATGGTGCCCTCTCCTCCACCCTGCCCCGGATCCAGTTCCCGGAGCACATGGAGCTTCACGACTGTCGAAAGCTCTACTACTCCGACACGGATGTAAACGGTCACTTAAATAACACCCGGTATATTGACCTGGCCTGCGACGCAGCAGAGCTTCATCTTCGCCCCTCCGGCGTGTTTATGGAGGAGATTCTCATCAGTTATGTAGGCGAATGCTTTGCCGGTGAATCCATCACCATGTACCGTGGCAAAGAGAACGGCTATCTCTATATTCACGGCGTGGGCCCCGATGGCTCCGATCGGTTTGATGTAAAAATTAAAATGAGCTCGGATGAGGGACTCTGATTGAAACGATTTAATCGCCATAGTCTGTAACGACTATGGCGATTTTTACATTATCTCGTCGCACCTCTGCGTCGTCTTGACAGTTTCTCAGCGACAGACATGACATATTTTCTCAGCATTCTATATTCATCCGTTCTGCCTAATGCAATCATAAACACGACATTGGTCACGACACTACATAACAAAATTTTAAGAATAATCTGCAATACTAAGGGGCCAGAAACGAGTGTGATCGACAGTTTGCACGCCCCAGCTGCAATAAGCAAGATTATCATATACCTTATAATTTTTTTTACATACAACACCAGTGGCTTATCAAATCCATATTTGAACACGGCATATGGATCATACCACAGATTTGTCATAGCACGTGCTATAAATGTTGCAAACAGGATTCCAAACAGCCCCCACTTCGTACCACACAATACCGAAAATACAACGTTCAGTACGCCAGTGAAAAACTGAATAAATCGTCCATAATGAAATAATCCCAGCGTATGCTTATATGTCCATACCGCATTCATCATCCCCACGGTAAAGAAGTTCAGTGCCATCACCAGAGGAATTTCAATTGGCAACACATATTCTCCCCCAAAGCACAACTGAACTAAGTCCGAAGAGCAAAAAATGATTCCCAATGCTCCCCAGCCAAACAGCCAAAAATTCATCATGTGCAAAAAATTGAACATTTGAAACTGTTTTCCCCTCGATTCGCTGGCATTATGATTTCCAACGCTGGCGGTAAGGCCATTAAAGACCTGTCCCAACAGCGAATTTAGCGTGTTTACCAGCAGTGTGTAATTGGAGGCAAAACCGGTAGTTGCAAGCCCATTAAAAAACACAATCAGAATATTGTCGGTGCTGTTGACCAGAACGCCAGAAATTTTATATACCATCAGATCTTTAACATCAGAAAAAATTCTTTTACGTTCTTCATTCGGCAGTGGTTTTATATTCTTCATCTTAATGTACGGATAATGCTTGACGGCAATATGGGATATCCAGACATAATATAGAAGGGAAAATCCGGTCTGAATCACTAGGTATCCAATATAATTCTTCGTCAAATACAGAAAAGCGGCCTGTAGTACCTCCTGTACACAAAGAATCAGATAGTTCAGCCCAGTTACGAGGTAGATTTTCTGTGCCGCAACCAAAAGCGTGCTGCGATACGTAAAGAAGTAAGAACTGGCGGTGTCAAACAGGAAAAATACATAAATGAGATGGATACTTTCCGAAATTTCTGGTTGCTCTCCAATCAGCGAATCCAAAAAAGGCAACACAAATAAGCCAAGTACTCCAATTACGAGACCAATTGTACGATACGCTTTTCCGAACATTTGAACCAGAGAAGCAATCTTTTCTTCGTCATTTTGAGCTAATGGTTTATATAGTGCGTATACGATTGCACCACTTACTCCCAACTCTGCCAGAGACAGCATGGTCAATATATTGCTGAAAAGTCCACTGATCCCAAGATATGCCGGTGGCAGACAGCGAGTGAACACCATTCGATTGATTAGACTCAAAATAACGTTAAGTGCATATCCGCCAAGGCCGGTTGCTATGTTGAGTATTGAATATTCTGTTCTGCTATGTTCTTTCATATTTCAGTTTAATGCTCATTTCTTAAAAAACGCTTTTAGTTGCTCTGTCCTCTTGTTGCCCAGGATTCTTCTTGCAATGCGATTTGGCAAATGAATCCAATAATCTATTCTCGCTTCTTTTACCCATTTCTTGTGCATTTTCTGTTCTTCATCGCTATACCAGGATCCGTCAAACTGATGGATCGAATAGGTATTGCAACTTTTCTTTATGAACCCAGTAGCAAAGCTTTTGGGACAGAAATAATCATCGGAAAAGACAGTGATTCCATCCAACTTTTGAATTTGATTTTTTTTTCGATTCAGGCTATGCACTTCCAATACTTGCGTCGTATAATGCGGACTGGCCACGCGGTTGTATGTTCCATCTGAATTCAGAAAGTTCAATTTTTCATAGAGGCACATATGCTCATAAATGATTGGATTGCCAGCTTCCGCACCAAAACCCTGACCAAAGTTTACAAATGCACCGTATTCTTTGTCCGCAGTATCGCGTTCAAACCCGGCAAATGCAGTATTTTGAAGAAGCGGATCAAAGCTTTTGATGATTTGTACGTCTGTATCCAGGTAAATACCGCCGTAAGTATAGATGATCCACAGCCGCAGATAGTCTGGCACGAAGCCCCATGCCTTGGCTTCATAAGCCTGCTTGGTGTATGCGTTCATGGATATGTCCAGATTGCTTTCATTCCACTCTTTGATCTCATAATCCGGGCAGTGTTTTTTCCAGCTGGCGATACACTTCCGTACACTCTCAGGCTTGGGATTACCACCGAGCCAGCAATAATGAATAATTTTGGGTATAGACATATGTAATCTCCCTCATAAAATATCCCAGTGTTCGAGTACAAAACGATAGGCCTGATAACTTCTATTATTAATTGCCTTTACCAGACATACTTTATTACGTTGCGTTCCCTCATTGATCAATTTGAAATTGCTATTAAATAAATCGCAAGTCAATACAAATATCCGCTTCTGTATGTCATCAGGCAATGCTTTTGTCCGTACCCAGTTCCTCCATACAGCAACTACGTAACGGTCATAATCGACATGATCTAGCTTTTGCCCTCGACGCAAACGTTCCTCTAGACAATATTTCATAATCCAAAAAGTGTCTACGGCTTCTTTGCGTGCCATGCTGTTGTGAGTAATTCCGCTTTGATTATCGCGATAGTAATATACAACAGTTGGAACTGACACAATAATTTTGGCACTTGGATGGAGCAATGTTGCCATAACGGTATCTTCAAATAGGTATCCCTGTGGGAAGCAGAATGTTTTTAGGAGCTCGCTTCTAATAATTTTACCCCAAGCAAAGCCATACAGATTTTGATGTACAATTTCATGAATTGTATCACCATGTGTGTTGACTTCGTTGATACCATTGGTGTCAAATAATGCATATCCGCCTTCAACAATATCAGCAGAATTTTCATCAGCCACACTTACAAGCTGCTCAATTGCATTTGGGGAAAGATAGTCATCAGAATCCAAAAACATTACATAGCGCCCTGTTATGTCCTGCAGGGCTGTATTCCGAGCTATAGCCACCCCCTGATTTATGGTGGATATATAATCATGCGGCGGGAAAAGACAACGTTTTAATACCTCATAGGAGTCGTCAGTAGATCCGTCATCAATGAATACTGCCTGGTATGTATATTTTGTTTCCTGCGTCAGAATGGAATTGATGGCTTGCTCCAGATATTTTGCAGTATTGTAAACTGGTATGATGATCATTACATCATACTGTGGATTGATGTTATTTGTTTGGGCAAAGGACGGCGGTTCCTTACGTAAGAATAACTGTAAGTCTAACTCTGCCTTTTCAACAGAAATTTTGGTTCTTTTCTTTACAAGGCAGTCAAACAGAATATTCCTGTAGATTGATTTCACAACGTTTAATATTGACATCGTTTTTCTCCTTAATGTACTATGCTGGCTTTCCATAGATCGATTTGCTTTGTTGGAATTATTATCGATGTTTCCCATTGAGAACAGATTTTGTCCATCAATGTATGATCCAAATCGCCTCGATCCATCACCGGCAAATGAAAATCCCGGCCCATTTCGGCTGCACGGTTATCCACAGCCAGAATAATTGACCTTACCCCTCGGTTCATGGCATGTATACCCGCATGGAGACGTGTTCCCACATAGTCCACATCTCCCATATCCAATGCATTGGTGTACTGCTCCAGATCACGTTCAATGATTTGAACGCTGCTGGGATCGATCAAACTCTGCAAATAGGAAAAGTCATCTGTTCCCTGGAGCCAAACAAACACCTGTTCATAGTTGCTTTTCAAAATATTAAGCATAAGTCGGTCAAGCTCCGGGGCACGGTCATAGTCAGTCAGTGTTGTAATGACACGCCTGGCTTTCCTTTGAGGAATCAGTGCACAATGCTCCGGAGTCAGGCCCCATAGTGTGGGGCAACCGGTATTTACAACATTTGTAATTCCCATTGCCCGGAATTTTCGTTCTGTATATCCATCCCGTACGGAATGAAGCTTTTTCTTACTCAAAATGGTTCTATAAACAAATTTGGATATTTTAGAGATTTCATCACAGTAGTACCCCCAGCCAACACCCAATGTTACGATATCACGATACCCTTGAAGATTGTTTGGCATCTTCCAATTCGTAAACTCCTCAAAATGGGGCGTAATCAGGTTTGTTCCGCAAACGATTTTTAGCCCGGCTGAGGAGACTTCCGACAGCTGTTTTTTCGTAGGAAGGGTGTGTGTCGGCACCCGAAGCACATTTTTGGCAGCAAGGATCTCTGACAATTCTTTGGAGCAATAA
>CAZFXB010000044.1:0-13533 GCA_964522835.1 uncultured Oscillospiraceae bacterium | reverse complement strand
GGCTTTCCAAATATTCAATATATGCCTGCATCAGTTTGGATTTACCGGAACGTCGAATGCCGGTAATGATTTTTATGTCAGGAGTACCATTCAATGCAATGATTCGCTCCAGGTACTGTTTTCTTTCTATTGTTTTCAATCCAGTCACCCGCTTTCAAAAGTTTAATTTTTTTGATTTTTCGAAACCGCTTATATTATAGCCTTTTAAAATAGTATATGCAACAGTCCGGTTTCGAAATCGTTATTTTTTTCATTTTTTGAAACCGTACGAACAGGCTGAGGCAATCGGAATTTTGAAAAAAGAAAAGCCGAAAGACCTAAAAACAAAGGCTTTCGGCTTTGGCACCCCCTGCCAGAATCGAACTGACAACTAACCCTTAGGAGGGGCTTGTTATATCCATTTAACTAAGGGGGCATATTTACCCAGATATTTTACCCAACTTTTCTCTGCCTGTCAAGATGTGGCTGTACAGAAAATAATTTTCCATTGGCAGGATTCCAGTAATTATTTGCTTCATTTCGCATAGAATGATTGGTAAGCAAGTTTCGGGAAGGAGGGAATATGGTGGGAAGCATTTTAGATATTGATGAAATGATCTTCGGAGAAGAAGAGTATTCCGTCAGTCAGCGGTAACTGGGGAAAACCTCCGGATTTTGGGCCACTTTGTACTTTACATCAGCTTGAATTTCCTGTATAATAGGATAGCTTATGCACGGAATTCTATTACGAAAGTGGTTTGAGATATGGCAAGAATTGAATTTGACGAGTACAAAAACAAATTAAATGATCTGGAGCCCAAGCTCACCGCCCTGGGTGAGTCCCTGGGGCTGGAAAAGGCCCGTGAGGATTTGGAGCGGCTCCACGCTATGGCCCAGTCCGAGGGCTTCTGGAACGATGCAGCCAATTCCCAGAAGGTGACCAAGCAGACCCGGTTGCTGGAAACCAAGATCGAATCCTACGAGAAGATGGTCTCCGGTATGGAGGATCTACTGCTCATGTGTGAAATGGCCATCGAAGAGGACGACGACTCCATGCTGGATGAACTGATTGAGGGCTACGCTTCTCTGGAAAATGACATGGAGGAAGCCCGTCTGGAGACCCTCCTCACTGGAGAATATGACGGCAACAACGCACTTATGAGCTTCCATGCAGGTGCCGGTGGCACCGAGGCCCAGGACTGGTGCCAGATGCTTTACCGGATGTACACCCGCTGGGCAGAACGCCACGGCTTCACCTACAAGATCATGGACTATCAGGAGGGCGATGAGGCTGGCCTGAAGAGTGCAGATATTGTCATTGAGGGCCCCAACGCCTATGGCTTCCTGAAGGGCGAAAACGGCGTACATCGGCTGGTTCGGGTGTCCCCCTTCGACTCCAATGCCCGCCGTCAGACCTCCTTCTCCGCCATCGAGGTCATTCCTGAGATTGACGATGACAGCAACGATATCGAAATTCGTCCCGAGGACATCGAAATGCAGGTCTACCGCTCCTCCGGTGCCGGTGGCCAGCACATCAACAAAACCTCCTCCGCCGTCCGTCTGACCCATAAGCCCACCGGCATTGTGGTGGCCTGCCAGACTGAGCGGAGCCAGTTCCAGAACCGGGACAACTGTATGAAAATGCTCCGTTCCAAGCTGGTGGAAATCAAGGAACGGGAACACCTGGAGAAAATCTCCGACATCAAGGGCGTTCAGCAGAAGATCGAGTGGGGCTCCCAGATCCGGAACTATGTCTTTATGCCCTACACCCTGGTGAAGGATACCCGTACCGGATGCGAAACCTCCAACGTAAACGCAGTCATGGATGGTGATCTTGACAAGTTCATCAACAGCTACCTGACCTGCGCTGCCACCAACACCTGGGTACAGAAGTAATACGAAAAATCTGACAAAATACTGATTTTGTCCTTGCAAAACTACCCATTGCGTGGTATGATATGTTCTACGAATGAATTAAATTAGCCGTATGCCGCAAAGCGGCTGGTTGGAGGAGTATACTATGATTAAAATCGTTCTCACTGTTATTCAGGTCATCTGCGCCCTGGTGCTGATCTCCGTGGTCATGCTCCAGTCCGGCAAGAACGCTGGTCTCTCCGGTGCCATCGCCGGTGCTGCTGACAGCTTCCTGTCCAAGAACAAGGCTTCCTCCTGGGATGCCAAGCTCTCCCGTTCCACCAAGTGGGTTGCTCTGGTGTTCATGGTGCTGACTCTGGTTCTGTCCCTGATCTAATTTGAGAATGCTGACCTCGGAACACACGTTCCGAGGTCTTTTCTCTGCTTTTTCTTGCCCTCAGAGCTTCTTCGTGATATACTGAAAAGCAGGAGTGATTCTATGGAACAGACAAACCGATACACCCATTTGATATTAAAAATATCTGTGCTTATTTTACTGGTGGCTGTCATCGTACTGGGCACAGTCACCTTCAAGGCATTGGAACGTAAAAACGTAGTGGAATCCGCTGTCACCACCCTCTGCGGCGAAGCCCTGACGGATATCACATTGAATCTACGCCAGAGTGATCCTCTGGAGCCGGAGTATTTTTATCGCCTTCACGAAATCACCCGGGTATATCCCGACACCAATTATGCCGTTCTGGCAGATATGCTGCTTTCTCTTACGGATGACACACTCCGTGAGGCCCTCTCCCCTTCTGATCGTGAAGCCATGGCCAGCTGCATTGAGAAAACCAATGACCCCACCATTTTGAACGATGATCTTCTTCCCCTGATTGATGAAATAGCCAGTATTTTGGCACCCTATCTCTATCGTTAAATCCCCCGAGCTGTCTCACGGAGTAGTCGTGAGGCAGCTCTTTTGTGTAAAGTATGTAGTTTTCGTGTAGAATAAATGTCCTAATTGTGTTGAATTTGTGAAGTTCCTATGATACAATGACACAGCGGCCAGGTTTCTTCTTGGCTTGCTGTGTCATTTCTGCGTCTGTAGGAGGCCCACCATGGAGCTTATCAACACAATCATCGGCACCCCTTTGGGCTGGATTATGTGGCTGTGCTATCACATTTCCGGCTCCTATGTTTTGTCCATTGTTCTGCTGACCGCCATCAGCAAAATTCTCTTTCTGCCGCTGAGTATTGCGGTACAGAAGAACTCCATTAAGATGATCCGGCTTCAGCCAGAGATCAACCGCATTACCCTACAGCATTTTGGCGACCGGGATACCATTGCGGACAAAACCATGGCCCTCTATAAAAGGGAAAAATACAGCCCAACTCTGGGCATGGTTCCCATGATTCTGCAAATCATCCTTGTGCTGGGCATGATTGGCGTGGTATATCACCCCATGCAGCATCTGCTCCACCTCACCCCCCAGGTTTCGGCAGCACTGGTAGCAGCCGCACAGCAGATTTCCGGTGCGGAGAGTTTTGGGGCAGCTGCACAGCTCCAGGCCATGCAGGTTCTGACCCCAGAGAATCTCCCCCTTCTTTCCTCACTGGTCCCTGAGGTTGACCTGGCAACCGCCCTGGATGCCATTTCTCATCTGAACATGAATATATTTGGTCTTGATTTGTCCCTGGTTCCCCAGATATTTTGCTTTGATTCCCTAACCTTTATCCCTGTGGGCTCCTGTATCTCTTCGCTCCTGCTGTGCCTTGCCCAAAACCACGCCAATGTGCTCCAGCGGGAGCAGTCCGGCCCCATGCAGTGGGGCGTCACCCTGTTCACAGTGGCCATCTCCACTTACTTCACTTATCTGGTTCCTGCGGGCGTGGGATTCTATTGGATCGTCAGCAATTTGATGGGACTTATGCTCATTTATATTATGAACTGGCTCTATCCCCCTGAAAAAGAAATCGACTATCAGGCTCTGACCGAAACAAAAAAGCTGCTGGATGCCAGAAAAAAGGCACAGAAAGAAAGCCTCCAGCAGCTCCGACCCTATGAACAGCGGGAAAAGCAGGATTACCGCCGCTTCCTCCGGGACAAGCAGCATAAACAATTTGTCATCTACAGCGAAAGCAACGGATTTTACAAGTACTATGCCGGAATGATCGACTATATTCTGAAAAATTCAAACATCGTCATCCACTATATTACCTCAGACCCCCAGGACAATGTTTTTACCATGGAGGGCCCAAAATTCCACGCCTATTATATTGGTGAGCTGCGGCTCATTCCCCTGATGATGAAGTTGGATGCAGACATTGTGCTAATGACCGTTCCGGATCTGGAGCTGTTTCATCTAAAACGCAGCCTTGTGAGAAAGGACATTGAATACATATACATGGAGCACGGCATCGGCAGTGACAACCTGCTGGGCAGACCCCACAGCCTGGATCACTACGACACCATCTTTAACGCCGGCCCCCATCACACAGAAGAGGACCGGGCTCTGGAAAAGCTCTATGGTCTCAAGCCTCGTCGGCTGGTGAAGGTTGGCTACGGTCTCATTGATGAAATGACCCAGGCATGGCAGCAGGCTCCGAAAAAGGCCCCTAGAGAGAAAAAGACCATCCTCATTGCCCCCTCCTGGCAGAAGGACAATATTATGGACTCCTGCGTAGATCAGCTCATTGCCCAGTTCCTGCCACTGGATGTAAATCTGATTGTTCGGCCCCACCCCCAGTATGTGCGGCTGTATCCGGATCGAATCGAAGCACTGAAGCAGCGGCACCGTGAGGAACTGGGCCCTGATTTCCAAATTCAAACTGATTTCAGTTCTACAGACACAGTCTACAACGCCGATCTGTTGATTACAGACTGGTCCAATGTGGCCTTTGAATTTTCCTTTTCCACCATGAAACCCGCCATGTTCATTAACACCCCCATGAAAATTATGAACCCGGACTACAAGCTCATTGATGTGGAGCCCATTGACATCTGGATCCGCAGCGAATTGGGTGGCCAGTTAAACCTTGACCAGTTGGGCGAAGCCGGGGACATGGCCCTGCATCTGCTGGAAAATCCGGAAAAATGGGCCTCTGCCATTGCTGCTGTAAAAGAAAAAGCCATTTATAACATTGGTCACGGCAGTGAAGCCGCCGCCCGGTATATCATCGCCCGGCTGGAACCCAACAAGGAGGTTTAACCCATGGATACCAAGGCACCCACCCCGGAACAGGAGGCTCTGATCCGAAAAACCTTTCAGCTCTCCCCCACAGACCCGGTTCCCCTGCTTCATCCCCTCTCCGGCGGCATGACCAACCAATCCTTTCGGTTTACTCTGGAGGGAAAGCATTACTTTCTCCGGGAGCCCGGCGTGGACTCAGGTCAGTTCATCTCCCGCCCCCAGGAGGCCCAGGTCTATCGTGCCATACAGGATCCCTCCATCACCGATGATCTGCTGGTACTGGAACCGGACACCGGTCGAAAAATCACCCGGTTTTGTTCCGGAGCCAGAACCTGTGATCCTCACAATTCGAAGGATGTGGCGGCCTGTATGGCTCTGCTCCGGCGTTTTCATCAAAAGGCCCTCCATGTGTCTCACCAATATGATGCGGGCTGGCTCATGGAGGTATATGCAGGGATGATGTCCCGGGCATCCATGTATCCTGCCCACCAGCAGGTCTATGAAAGCTGTAAAAAAATCCTCCCCGTTCTTTCCGATCTCTCACCGGAGCCCATTTTGTGCCACTGTGACACCTCTCCCACCAACTTTCTCTTTTTTGAGGAGGATGGAGTTCCTCAGCTTCGGCTCATCGACTGGGAGTTTTCCGGCCTGTGGGATCCCTGCGGAGATATCGCCATCTTTGCCACCGCCAGTGCCTACAGCCCCCAGGAGGTTGATGCACTGATCCGCTGCTATCTTCAGGGTGAGCCCACCCCGCTGTTCCGGCTTCGGGTCTACGGTTATCTGGCCCTTATGGGCATGACCTGGAGCAACTGGGCCGAGTATCTTATGCAGGAGGGCTGGGACACCGAAGGCTACGGCCCCAGCCAGTTTTCCTACGCCCAGCACTATTCAGAACGCTTTTGGGCTCTGCTGCCCCAAGCTTTGGAGGAAGAAATATGACAAAAGCCAACCGTGCCATTATTCTGGCTGCCGGATACGGACACCGAATGCACCCCGTAACAGACCACACCCCAAAAGCGCTGGTATCTGTGTGCGGCACCAGGATCATCGATAATCAAATCGCCGCCCTTCACCAAGCCGGGATTCAGGATATCTACATTGTGGTGGGCTACCAAAAGGAACAGTTCGCTTCCCTGCCCTCCCAATATCCCGGGGTACATCTGATCGAAAACCCAGATTATCATACAGGAAACAATATCTCTTCCCTGTACTACGCCAGAGACTATCTGGATGCCTGCATCATTATGGACAGCGATATCCTGATTCACCGGAAAAACCTGTTTCAATACGAGTATGAGCATTCCACCTATTGCGGCATCTGGATGGAAGACACCCACACAGAGTGGATTTTCCGTCACCGGGATTTCCACATAACAGAGGTCTCAAAACAGGGCGGTACCGGCTGGGGCCTCCTGAGTATTTCCTTCTGGACCCAGGCAGACGCTAAAAAGCTTCGCCAGCACATTTTTCAGGTCTACAGCCAGGGCATTCGGGACGAATATTGGGACGAAGTGCCTCTGGGATTTCACTGGGGTGACTACGATCTGGAGCTTCGCCCCCTTCTCGGCTCCGAGATCACAGAAATTGACACCTTCCAAGAGCTCTGCGTTCTGGACAAAAGCTATCTGGAAAGGTACGATATGCCATGAAACAGAAAAATCATTTGGATTATCCCCTTCTGCTGATTCCCTTTTGTGTGATCTGCGCTGTCTGCGCCACCTTCTTTCTCTGGCCCCAGGCTGCCACCAACGCCCTGACCCTGCTTCGTGGCTTTCTGAACCGCTGGTTCTCCTCCTGGTATGCCCTTATTGGCCTGTTGGGCATTGTTGTATCCCTGTATCTGGCCTTTTCCCCTCTGGGTAAGATTCGTCTGGGAAAAAAAGAAAAGGCCCTGCCCCCATTTCAGTGGGGTGCCATGGTCTTTACCGCTACCATGGCAGCTGACATTGTATACTACAGTCTTTGCGAATGGGCCCTCTACGCCCAGGATCCCTATCTTAACTCCTTGGGTGGCTCCATTCAGGATTGGGCCGCCACTATGCCCCTGTTTCACTGGGGCCCCACGGTCTGGAGCTTCTATCTGGTGCTGGCTGCCGCACTGGCCTTTATGATCTTTGTCCGGGGCAGAAACACCCGTCGGCTCAGTGAATCCTGCCGCCCCATTCTGGGTCGGCATGTGGACGGTATCCCCGGCAAAATCATTGATCTGCTTACCATTTTCAATCTTTTTTCCCTGGTTGCTGCCTCCTTTGCTGTATCCATCCCCATGATTAGCCAGCTTCTTGGCAATATTTTGGGCTTTCAGGCCACCAAGGCCACAGATCTGCTTGTTAACATCTTCATCTGCCTGATTTACAGTGCTGTGGCCTGGTTTGGTCTGAAAGCCATCTCCCGGCTCAGTTCCCTGTGTGTGTGGATGTTCCTGGGGCTGCTGGCCTTCGTCTTTTTCTTTGGTGGACGATCCGTCTATATTTTGGAGACCTCCATTACAGCACTGGGTAACCTTTGTAACAACTTTCTTCGGCTTTCCACTCAGCTTGATCCCCTCCGCACCACCTCCTTCCCCAAAAACTTCACCATTTTCTACTGGGCCTACTGGCTGGGCTGGTGCGTAGGCGGCCCCTTCTTCATTGCCCAGATCAGCGGCGGACGTACCGTACGCCAGGTAATTCTGGAGGGCTACGCCTGGGGCCTCAGCGGCACCTGGATCTCCTTTATGATTCTGGGCGGCTACAGTCAAAGCCTCCAAATGGTGGACGGCATGAATCTTTCCGGTGCCATTGCTGCCGGGGAGCCTGTAGGCTCTGTGATTTTGTCCATGCTCTCCACCCTGCCCCTTCACAAGCTGGTGCTGATTCTGGTGGTCATTGTCATGGTTGCCTTCCACGCCACCACCTTGGACACCATATCCGTCATCTCTGCTGCCTTCTGCTGCAAATCTCTGAAACCGGAAGAGCTGCCAGATCGGAAGCTGCGGCTGTTCTGGGCCATTTTGCTGGTTCTGCTGCCCATTGCCCTTTTGTTTGCAGACGGCTCCTTTGATAATATTCAGTCTGTCACCATTCTCTGCGCCCTGCCCATCAGTGCCATACTGGTGCTATGTACCGCCAGCTTTATTAAAGATGGCAAAGCCTATCTCAAAGAACACCATACAAATATTGCCCCCTAGATTCCTTCCACATAGCAAATGGCCGCTGCATCTCTTGCAGCGGCCATTTGCATTATGCCCGTTCCATGGGGACATCCCCAAGATTAACATCTTTTTCCGTAGACAATTTTTCAAATTGCAGGGGTTTGAAGCCCGGGAAGTCAATGGTAAGGTCATAGGTGCCCACCTTCAGATCCCGAAACCAGAAATCCCCGTAGCTGTCGGTCTCCGTTTCAAAGGTTTCACTCCCACAAGTCAGGACGCATTTTCCTCCAATGATGACCTCCTTCTCTACCGGGTCATACACCGTTCCGGCGATGAACTTGCCGGGAATATTCTTATAATAAACCTTGGCCCCCACCCCGGAAACCAGAGGTTTTGCATCCCCCACTTTTTCTTCGTCTACCCAAAGCAGCGCATCTGTGGGGCAGGCATCCACGCACCGGGGAATCTGATCGGTATGGTCAAGCAGATGGGCACATCCGGTACATTTCTGGGCAATGCCGGTCTCCTTGTTCATATAGATCACATCATCAAAATAGCAGGCCGCCTGGCATTTTCCACAGCCATTACATTTTGCCGGGTCAATGATAACAAGGCCGTCCTCCCGGCGGTAAATGGCTTTTTCGGGACATACATCGATACAGGGTGCCTTCTCACAGTGATTGCACATTCCCGTAATGTAGTGGATTCGAACCTTGGGAATGGTTCCGCAGACATTCTCGTGAACCTTGCACCAAAACTGGCCGGTTTTCGTCTGCGGTGCGGCATAGGGCCGCCAGTCATTCTCGCAGTGCTCATCCTTACAGGAGAGCTGACAGTTAAAGCAGCCGGAACACCGCCCCACATCCACCAAAAATACCTTACCCATTATTCTGCCTCCTCTTCATTCACCAGCCAGCCCTTCAGGCACACGCCGGCATCCGGGTCGATGGTACGGCCAAAAGCCTCGGGATAGTCCCGCTTCCACTGTTCCATCTCCTCATCCGTCACCTTCTCCACCTCTGCCAGGAAGCCGGAAACCGCCATACCTGTGGCATTTTTCGAGGTGGTGGCTGTGGGTGTAATGGTGTTGATGGCACCGCCCCGATCAAGCCAGCCCGGAATAATGGGGTCAAGCCGGGCACCGTGATCCACATAGCACACCTTGGGCATCACACGCTCCGTCACATAGGCACCACAGAGCACCACGCCCCGTTCATTGAACACTTTTACAATGTCGCCATGCTGAATGCCCCGCTTTTCTGCCTCACTGGTGTGGAGCCAACAGGGCTCATACTGATAGCCATCCTTACCCCGGATCTTCATAGTCTCCACTTCCCGGTTCCAGATAATATCATCGCACTGGGCGTGCATCCGCCAACGGCCATGATTACTCATGCACAGCAGGGGATATTTTTTTGCCCGCTCACTGGACAGCCGTTCATCGTGGCATTCGCTTTTCTCCACCCAATGGGGCACAGGGGGCCGCTCCGGATCGTCCGGGGTATTGGCAGCAATCTCCGTGGAGTAATACTCCAGCTTTCCCGTGGGAGTAGACAGGGGGTTGTTCTCCGGATCCTGATAGAAGTTGTAGAGACCTGCCGGAAGCTGCTCCACTTCCTCCGGATCCTTACAGGGCACCACGAAAATCTTCTGCTTCTGGAACTCGTCCCAGGTCATATAGTCCTCGCAGCCCGTGGCCTTATAGAAGAAGCGAACCCGCTCCTCCTCAGAAAGATCATCGGTGTAGGCTTTGTAATACTCCGGCCCCAGCTTTTCTGCCACTTTGGCGCATACATCAAAGTCCGAAACGCTCTCACCCACCGGAGGACAGCATGGATGCTCCAAATAAATGGAGGTAAAGCCGCCGGAGGACATATCATTTCCCAGGTCGTGCATCTCATGCTTGGTGACCACGGGGAAGATAATATCTGCAAAATAGCAGTCATTCTCCAGCCAGGGATGCTGGGCCACAATGCACTCGATGGAGGGATCCTGATAGGCCCGCATGGTCAGGTTGCCGTCGTTCCAGCAGGTGACCTGACAGGGCGCATCTGTCCAGATCATGTGAACCCGGCTCATGCCCTCCCGGGGATACTTCATTTCCTTGAACTGGTACTGCTGGGTGGGATACCGATAGTTATCCCCTACAGGCTGCTGGGAGGAGGAGAAGCACTGGAGCCCCCGCCACTCCGCATGGCCCTCCAGAATGGCCTTATGAATGTGGCACCGGGGGATAAACTGCTTGGGGGCAGGCAACTGCCGGAACAGATTTATAAGCTCCGGGGCCCGCTCCTTCTGGGCATCGGTCAACTGGAACCGACCGGAAATATTGATGTGAGGCTCCACATCCCCGTCCACAGGCCGGAGCGCATCTGCAATGGCGGTGATCTTGGGTACGAACTTTCCCTGATAGGGCACGGGATAGTCCTTGTTCCACAGGTTCCATTCGATCATTTTCGCCTGATGAACACCGGGCTTGCCCAGTCCCCGCATACCCAACAGCATAACCTCCAGCCGGGCAGGCTCCGAGGAATAGGGCCCCCGGATATAGCAGCCTCCGTTGCCATGGATGATAGAGGACGTCTTCTTGGCCCAATCCCGGGCCAGTGCTTTAATGGTCCATTCCTTCACGCCGCATTTTTCGCTGGCCCAGGCAGGGGTTTTGGGAATGCCGTCCTCCCGGCCCAGCACATAGTCCTCGAATTTATCAAACCCGTAGGCGTGCTTTTCAATGTATTCCTTGTCGTAGGTTCCCTCTGTGATCCATACATAGGCAATGGCCAGCTGCAATGCAGCATCCGTGTTGGGCAGAATGGGGATCCATTTATCCCCATGGACTGCTGCACCGTAGTTCAGATCCGGGCATACATAGACGCTCTTCAAGCCGATCTCACTGAGCCAGTAACAGAGCCGTGAGGGCATGTGGCTCACCACGCCCAGCGGGGTGGTTTCCGGGTCACAGCCCCAGAACAGCAAGAGATCCGAATTCTTTGCAATATCCGGATACAGATTTGTCTGGGGTGCCATTTCTCCCACAGGCTCGCAGCCCCAAACATACTTTGCCCCCCAGAACCAGCCTTCCCAGGAGTCCATATTCCGCATTTGCAGGGTATAGCCTCCCATCAAACTCAGGAGTCGGTTGGGACATCCGTGGCTGGGGGCCACGTTCTTGCCTTCGCCGTGCATATCTGCCTGACAAAGCACCGCCTCCGGGCCATACTGCGCCTTCATGCGCTTGAGCTCCTTGGCTACGATCTCCGCAGCCTCGTCCCAGGAAATGCGGACATACTTACTCTTGCCCCGGTTCTGGGGATTCCGCTCTCCATCCGGATCCCAGTCCACCCGTTTCAGGGGATACTTTACCCGGTTGGGAGAATAGACCCGGGCCTTGTACCCCAGTCCAAAGGGGGTAATGGTAACCTTATCCGGTGCCTGAAAGGTACTGCCCCGGGCCTCAATTTTCCAGGGGTTGCAGTACTTGTCCGTGTACTCCTTGTCATAGTGGTAGGGCCGGATCCGGGTGATCTTACCGTCGTTAGAATCCACCAGACAGGGTGCCCCACTCTCCGGCCCCATCAGGCTGCTGGAGATAATATTGGTATCGTCAGGAACAAATTTATTTTTCAAAGGAGTTCCTCCTTTCGGTTCTATTTGCAGGATTTCGAGTATATTATATACAGAATCCTCGGTTTTGGGAAACAGGGAAAACGAAAGTGGTCACAACGAAACGTTGTGACCACTTTGAAGGTTACAAGAATTTGTTTTAGCCGGAGATATGTACCCGGACGATGCACTCGAAGTTATCCTTGCCCACAGTGGTGGTAATTTTGCAGGTACCGTTGGCCACAGCAGTAACCACGCCCTTGCTGTCTACCGTTGCTACGCTGGTGTCTGTGGACTTCCAGGTGTACTCAGGCAGCTCATTGCCCAAAATGGACTTCATAGAAAGCTGGAAATACTCACCCTTCCGGCTCAGGGTAACATCCTCATAGTTGATGACATACTCGGAGTTCTCAGAGTTCACGCCCTCGTTGCCTGCCACACCCACACAGCGAACGATGCAGGATGCGGTATAGTCGCCAATGGAGGCGGTTACCACCACAGTGCCGTTGCCTACGGCGGTCACCAAACCCTCGTCATTCACGCTGGCCACCTGGGGATCAGAGCTCTCCCAAACAGTTGCCTTGGTCTGGGCTGCGGTCAGCTCATAGTCGATCTTCAGCTGAACCTCCTGTCCCTCGTGATCCATTGTAATATCGCTGTAGTTCATATCAAGAACCGTGGTGGGCACAGTGAAGGTACAGCGGACTTCTACGCTTACTTCCTTGTCGCCGCAGGTACCGGTAATGGTACAATTTCCTCCCCGGCGGGCTGTAATCACACCGGAAGCACTGACCGTAGCAATGGTGTCGTCACTGCTGACCCACTCAATGTCAGGCTCTGCATCCTCGGGGGCGATTACATAGACGATCTGGGCCGTCTCACCCCGGGCAGTAAAGGTCATATCATCCGCACCGGTCAGGTTAAACTTGTCCACCTGGATCTCGGGCTCATCCGTCTCCTCCATGGACAGCTCGGGAACCATGATCTGAGGCTCCTCCTCCACAGGCTCCTTTTCTTCCTCGGCGGGTGTTTCCTCCACCACAGAGGGCTCTGTCTCTACAGGCTCCTGGATGCTTTCCACCGTGCTGACGGACTGGGACTGACCGCTGGAAGAAGCCAGCAGCTGCTCTCCATTCATAAGGTCGAAGAAGCCCATGCGGTAAAGCATAAAGAAGGCAGCACCGGCCACCAGCAGCAGTGCAATCAGAATGCCCACAATGATAGCAATGGCAGAAGAACCGCTATTGCTGGACTTGCCTTTTTTCTTCCCAGAGGACTTCTTGGCCCCGACGCTGGAAACGCTGGTCTTAATGGCCGCAGGCTTGCCCCCCATATTTTCCTGGGTCTTTGCCCCAATGGCTGCAATGGCGGGATCGACCGGCTTCTGAGAAACAGGAGCCTTAGTCTCCTGAGCAGAAGCCTTGGACACTGTATCCAGATTCAGATTCAGGTCCAGATCATCCCCCAGGTTCAGATCCAGATCCAGATCGTCGTCCAGGTTCAGATCGGGGATAGCATCAGATTTGGGTGCCTCGGCAGATGTATTCTCCGAGTCGTCGCTCTGAATCTCGTCCAGGGCAAAGCTAAGTTCACTGAGAATGCTCTCCAGCGCATCGTCATACTGCTGCCTTCCGCAGCCAGGGCAAATATCCGCTCCGTCAGGAATCATGTTGCCGCAATTTTCGCAAATTTTGCTCATATTCTTCCTCCGTATATCCTGGATTGCCATAGGAATCCATTTTTCTTGTTATGACCATGATATCATAC
>CAZFXB010000043.1:0-13540 GCA_964522835.1 uncultured Oscillospiraceae bacterium | reverse complement strand
TCATGACATATTCCAGAGCATTGACCCGGCGGCGGGTCTTTTCGATCTCCTGGGCCAAAAGCTGCATGGTTTTTTCCACCTGGGCCAGCTCCAACATATCCTGGAACACCCCAGAAAGGGCATCCAGTGCATCGTCCAGCTCGCCGGAGGTTTGAGCAAAGCCGTAGGGGTAGATTTCCCCGGAATCCTGGCTCTGGGTGTGAAAGGTGTACTCCGGCACATTGACGGACATAATGTTTTTCAACTTCATGTCCAGGCTGACGGACTGTTTGGGGTAAGAAAGGGCTTGCTCCAGCATTTCCGGGCTCATAACGGCAGAGGCCACGGTAAAGGCACTGTGGGCCTCCATCAGGCTTTTTTCCACCTTGGTCCGAAGCTCCCGGTTCAGGCGAACAATGTCGAGAAACTGCCGCATAAGCTCATCCCGCTTATCCTTCAGCAGCTTGTGGCCCCGGACAGCAGTTTTTCGCCGGATCTTCAGCCGTGTCAGCTCCATGCGGGTGGGATTTATGGTTGTGGATGCCATGTGCCCACCTCCTTATGCCTTCTCGGGATAATACTTCTCGATGAATTTCTCATTGATTCGCTTCAGCTCACTCTTAGGCAGAATGGACAGAAGCTGCCAGCCCAGATCCAGGGTCTCCTCAATGGAGCGGTTTGCATCGTTGCCCTGGGACACATAGAGATTTTCAAACTCAGTGGCGAACTTGGCGTAGAGCTTATCGGTTTCACTGAGGGCGGCCTCGCCCAGAATGGTCATCAGTTCCGCAGCTTCCTTTCCGGCAGAATAGGCCGCAAAGAGCTGGTTCATGGTGTTGGCGTGATCCTCACGGGTCTTGCCCACGCCAATGCCCTTGTCCTTCAGACGGGACAGAGAGGGCAGCACATCGATGGGAGGATTGATGCCCTTCCGGTGAAGATCCCGGGACAGGATGATCTGACCCTCGGTGATGTAGCCGGTCAGGTCAGGGATGGGGTGGGTCTTGTCGTCCTCGGGCATGGTCAGAATGGGAATCATGGTGATGGAACCCTCCTGGCCTACCCGACGGCCTGCCCGCTCATACATGGTGGCAAGGTCGGTGTAGAGATAGCCGGGGTAACCACGGCGGCCGGGAACTTCCTTCTTGGCCGCAGAGATCTCACGGAGGGCCTCGGCGTAGTTGGTGATGTCGGTCATAATAACCAGCACGTGCATTCCCTTTTCAAAGGCCAGGTACTCCGCAGCAGTCAGGGCCATACGGGGGGTAGAAATACGCTCAACCGCCGGGTCATTGGCCAGGTTGGAGAACATCACAGTACGGTCGATGGCACCGGTACGCTTAAACTCATTGACGAAGAACTCAGATTCCTCGAAGGTGATACCGATGGCGGCAAATACAACGGCAAAGTTTCCTGCATCAGAGCCCAGCACCTTTGCCTGACGGGCGATCTGAGCCGCCAGAGCAGCATGGGGCAGACCGGAGCCGGAGAAAATAGGCAGCTTCTGACCACGAACCAGGGTGTTCAGGCCGTCGATGGCAGAAATACCGGTCTGAATAAACTCAGAGGGGTAGTTCCGGGCAGCAGGATTCATGGGTAAACCATTGATATCCATGTAGGCATCGGCCAAAATCTCCGGGCCGCCGTCGATGGGGTTGCCCATGCCGTCAAATACACGGCCCAGCATATCCTCAGATACCCCCAGCTGAAGGGGATGCCCCAGGAACCGAACCTTACTCTGGGAGAGGTTAATGCCGGTGGAGGCGTTGAACAGCTGTACCAGCACATCGGAGCCGTCTACTTCCAGCACCTTGCACTGACGAATTTCTCCGTTGGGCAGTTCGATCTCGCCCAGCTCGTCATAGGTAACGCCCTCTACGTTCTTTACCAGCATCAGAGGGCCATATACCTCGTTAATGGTACGATATTCTTTAATCATAGTCGGACTCACCTGCCTTTTCTACAATTTCTGCGATCTGCGCAGCCATATCCGCCTCGATTTTGTCGTAGGCTGTGGAATAGGTCTCATCGGGAACACTCTTGGCTCGGCCGATCCGCTCTCTTGCCTCGATGGCAGTGAGCTGAGAAAGGGGTGCGCCCTTGGCAATGGCATCCCGGCACAGGGTGTCATAGGACAGGATCATATTAAGGAGCCGATACTGACGGTCAAAGGAGGAATACCAGTCGATCTCGTTGAAGGAGTTCTGCTGAAGGAAGTCCTCCCGGATCATCTTGGCGATCTCCAGGGTCAGCTGGTCATCGGTACCCAGAGAATCCTTACCAACCATCTTCACGATTTCGTCCAGCTCAGACTCCTCCTGAAGGGTTGCCATAGCACGGTAGCGGTTCCGGGTCCAATCCCCGCTCACATGCTCATCCAGCCAGGGCTGGAGGGTGTCCATATAGAGAGAATAGGAGTTCAGCCAGTTGATGGCAGGGAAGTGACGGGCATAGGCCAGGGAGGAATCAAGGCCCCAGAACACCTTTACAATTCGCATGGTGGCCTGAGAAACAGGCTCAGAGGTGTCGCCGCCAGGGGGCGATACAGCACCGATGGCGGTAAGGCTGCCCTGGCGGTCATCGCTGCCCAGGCACTTTACCACACCGGCCCGCTCGTAGAACTGGGCAAGCCGTGAGGCCAGATATGCAGGATAGCCCTCCTCGCCGGGCATCTCCTCCAGACGGCCAGACATCTCACGGAGGGCCTCGGCCCAACGGGAGGTGGAGTCTGCAATAACGGCCACATCGTAGCCCATATCACGGAAGTACTCTGCAATGGTAATGCCTGTGTAGATGGATGCCTCACGGGCAGCCACGGGCATATCCGAAGTGTTTGCAATCAGGACGGTACGCTTCATAATGGAGTCTCCCGTCCGGGGATCCACCAGCTCCGGGAACTCCCGGAGAACATCGGTCATCTCGTTGCCACGCTCGCCGCAGCCGATATAGACCACCAGATCCACATCGGACCACTTAGCCAGCTGATGCTGGATGACCGTTTTACCGGAGCCGAAGGGACCGGGAACGCAGGCAGTGCCGCCCTTGGCCACAGGGAACATGGTATCAATCACCCGCTGGCCAGAGCACAGGGGCTGATCCGGATTCAGCTTCCGCTTGTAGGGTCGGCCTGTACGAACCGCCCAACGCTGGCTCATGGGGAGCTCGGTCTCCTTGCCGTCCTTCTCCACCACGCAGACCGTCTCCAGCACGTTGAAGGCGCCGGATTTGATCTCCTTCACGGTGCCCTCTACGCCCTGGGGCACCATAATCCGGTGTTCCATGACGGAGGTTTCCTGGACGGTGCCGATCACATCGCCCCAGGCAACGTAATCGCCCACCTGCACCTTGGGCACAAAATCCCACTTCTTTTTATGGTCGATGGCCGGAACCTCCACACCACGCTGGATGGTATTGCCGCAGATGGCCATGATTTTCTCCAGAGGACGCTGAATACCATCATAAATATTTTCAATCATACCGGGGCCCAGCTCCACGGACAGGGGGTAGCCAGTGGTTTCCACCGCTACGCCGGGGCCAAGGCCGGAGGTTTCCTCATAGACCTGGATGGAGGCATTGTCGCCACGCATCTCGATCACCTCACCGATGAGCCGCTGAGGGCCTACACGGACAACGTCATACATATTTGCGTCCTGAAGACCTTCCGCAACCACAAGGGGTCCGGAAACCTTAACAACAGTACCGGTTGCCATTATCTATCATTCCTTTACGGTAGATTTCCTCATATCAGAGAATGTCCGCCCCCACAGCCCGTTCCACAGCACTCTGGAGTGCAGATGCACCCAAGCCCAGAGCACCGGATTTACCGGGGATGAGGATGATTGCGGGGGTGACAGAGTCCTTATAACGGTCAATGTCAGAAGAGATGGAGGATGCCAGTTGCTCGGTAATATAGATCACTGCATACTCTCCCCGGGAGAGCTTGTGCAGAATACGCCGTGCTTCCGTGGGATCCTCCGTGGGGAACACATGCAGCCCCAGCGCCTGAAAGCCCAGAATGCTGTCCCGATCCCCCATGACTGCAATTTTATACATAAGAATCACGCAGCCTTTCCCGAATTGCGTCGGCAGGTACGCCGCTGAGCCGACCGGACATAATGATACGGGCGGCAGTGATTTCGTTCTCCTTGGCGGCAGCAAAGGCAATGAGCACGGCATCCCCAAAGGGAATCATGTGGCTGTCCTTCAGGTAAGCCCCCAGTGCATTGTCCACCGCCTTCTCAAACTCTGTCTGCCGACCGCCGCCCACGGCAGCAGTCCCCAGGCCAGCGGCCTCCTGGAGTGGCCCAAAGAAGGTATTTTCCAGGCTCCCTCCAGAGAAGCAGGCAGAAATCACCTGATCCTCCGACACATTGCCTCCGGGCAGCAGCACCCGCTTTAAGAAGTCCATGTCCTTGTGCATTCTCTGGCACCGGACAGCAGCCTTCAAATTGGCCCCATCGATCTGGAGCTTCACATAGCCCAGAAGGAAATCACTGCGGCTTGCCTTGGCGGTTGCCAGCATTTCCTCATAGCAGGCCCGATCCAGAATAAAGTCGCTCTTTTGGGGATCCTTCGTTGCAGCCAGCACATCGATGGCCTGGGAAAGGGCCTCTTCCATTTCGGCAGAAAGGTTGGTCTCCTCTCCCCCGCTGCGAACTGCGGCCCCAATCGTATCGGGAGAATAGCGGCCTGCATCGATGAGCATTCCTGTACCGTCCTGCCCCACAGCGGCTGCCTTAACGAGGGCCTTTAGGTTGTGATAATCATATTTGATCCTGAATACATCCACAATATTTTTGTCCGGAGCAAAACGGGCAAGCTCAGAAAAGGTCTCTCTTCTTGCCTCCTCCAGCGAGCGAGTCAGTCCTTCGGTGCTGAGGGGCTCCAGATTCTTATAGCCGCACTCAGCGAGCACCTTGGCCGCCTCTTCATTGGTGCGGGCATCCAGCATCCGCTCCATCCGTTCCCGGCTCAGCAGGGCATTTTCCTGGCTCCGAAGCCAGGCGGAAATATACAGGAAATCAGTGTCTTTTGGTTTTCTGTGCAAGACCCATCCTCCTTCCTACATAGGGTGTCACGGTTTAGGCAAAGAGCAGCTCTGCAATTTCCTTGGCCATGGTCTGGCGCTGAAGCCGAACCAGTGCCGAGAAGGTGCAGTTGGTTTCCACCTTGCCGTCTTGTACGTAAAGTCCACCCTGGAAGGGACGGGACTCCTCAGAGAGGGTCAGCTGGCCGTTCTTTCCGGCCTTCTCCAGAGCCTCGTTGGCAGCCACCACCACCCGCTTTCCGTAGCGGGCCCGGTCTGTCTCCGAGAACACCAGTGCCTCTTTGCCGGTGACGGAGGCCTTTACCGCCAAATGGGTCAGCAGCTCCGCATACTGCTCCTCCGGCAGCTCCAGCATTTTCTGGAGGGCCGCATCAAAGGCTCTGTCCAGCATTTCCTGCTTGCAGGCAAGCGTCAGCTTCTTTGCCTCCAGCTGGGCTACGCCTTCCATCCGCTCTGTCCGCTGGAGGGCATCCTGCTCACCCTTTTTGATGGCTGCGGTGTAGTCTGCTTCTGCGGCCTCTTTATAACCCTTCAGAATTTCTTCTGCCTGGTTCTCAGCCTTCTGAAGCAGTTCCTGGGCCTCTTTCCGGGTATCCGCAGTGATGCGGTCAGTAATTTTTTCGATTCCGTTCATAGGGAAACCACCTTTCCATTTCGGATGAGCCCATTAAAGAGCATTCATCAGCAGCAGGATGGTAGCCAGCAGGGAAAGGATTGCATAGAACTCAACAATACCGCAGAGGATGATGCCCTTGGTGGCCTCGGCAGGACGCTTTGCCACAATGTTGATGGAAGCAGCAGCCACACGGCCCTGGAAGATGGCAGACAGCCAGCCACCCAGTGCGATGGGCAGGCAGGACACAAAGATGGTCAGGCCCTGAGCAATGGTAAGATCGATACGGCCATCGCCGAAAATGCCCAGTGTATACAGAACAAAGAACCAGGCAACCATGCCGTAGAGGCCCTGGGTACCGGGGAGCACCTGGAGAATCAGGCACTTAGAGAAGTTCTCGGGGCTGGAAGAGATAACGCCGGTGGCGGCCTCACCTACAAGGCCGGTGCCCTTGGCAGAGCCTACGCAGCACAGGCCCACTGCCAGAGCTGCACCTAAGAATGCAAGACCGATTCCGCCGAATAATTCAATAAAAGCTGCCATGTTATTGTTCCTCCTTGATAATATCAATGTATTTTGTTTGGATGGACATAGGTTGATAGGCCCGCCCACCGTCTTTATAAAACCGATTGAAATACTCCAGGCACTGGAGCCGCAGGTCATGGACGTAGCAGCCCAGCAGGTTCAGGGCCAGGTTCAGGGCGTTGCCGATCATAGAAATAATCACAAAAACCAGCACATTCCCGAATACAGAGCCCAGGGTGTTAAACACCTGTGCAATAACGCTGCCGGAGAGCATCAGGGCCATCAGTCGAAGGTAGGAAAGGGTGTCGCTGAAATAGCCTGTGACGCCATTGTACACAGCCCCTACCAGAGCCGTCACCTTTCCGAAGCCCTTGGCATTCCGTCCGGAGCCATAGATCAGCATCAATCCGCCAACGCACAGCACCACAGGTACGCCGCCAATATTGCCAATTCCGAAGATCAGGAGTACCAGTCCCAGAATTATGATCCACCAGGTAAATTCCTCCCAGATGGCATCGGCAATATTACCGTCCTTGAACTTTTTCACCACGGAAACGCCCATACCGGTGAAGATCTGGAGTACACCCAGAATCAAAGAGCCGATCAAAATGGCCACTGTATCATCCAGGGGGGTAAACAGTGCCGGCATGGTAAAGGTGCTGTTGGGATTCTTGATCTTCAGCAGCTGGGGAATAAAATCTCCAAAGAAGCCGCCGGTGAGGGCACCGAATATAAACGTACTGACACCGCACCACAGGAACAGCTCAAAGAAGTTTCTCTGGCTCTCCCGGGGCCGCTTCTTTTTCAGCACCAGCAGACAGCCAAATATCATAATCAGGCCATAGGCCATATCCGCCATCATCATGCCGAAGAAGAATATGAAGAAGGGCGCCATCAGAGGATTGGGGTCGATTCCGTCATAGGCCGGCAGGGAGTACATCTCTGTTACAGTATTCATACACCGGGAGAATATACCGTTTTTCAGCTTGACAGGAACCTCCGGAATTTCTTCCTCCGTGGGATCCGACAGCTCATAAGCGCAGTCGTAATCCCGGAGCAGCGTCTCCAGCTCAGTTACCTGCTCCTGGGGCACCCAGCCCTCCAGGAAAAAGGCCTGCTCTGTGGCAAGGAGCCGCTCCTTACAGGTTTCCTTCTCCACCTCCTGGGTAACTCTGTCACTCAGAAGCTGAAGGCCATGCCGTGCTTCTCCCAAACTCCGGAGCTGATCCTCCAGGCTCTGTGCCCGGCTCTCCAGCGTCTGAAGCTGGCGGGCGCCCTGGTCGAAATGGGTCTGGGCGGTATCGGTAAAGCCCTTAAAGGAGGTACTGGAAAAGCCGTAAGCCTTTAGAACCTCCAGGGCCGCCTCTGTCTGAGCACTGTGGCACAGGAAGAAGAGGTAGTGCACCTCCGTATCCGTAGATGCCTCATAGAGCTCTGCCGCCTCTGCTGCCGACTCCAGCTCCTTCCGAACATCTTCCAGCGCTGTGGACGCAGGCATCATACCAAAGGCCGCATAAACGGGGCCTGTGGGCCGGAACCCAAGGGGCACATCCAGAGAAAGCCAGGGTGTCAGGGATTTCAGCTGGCTATTTTGCTTTGCGATCTGATCCTGAATTTCCCGGAGTTCCTTGGCACAGCGATTGATCTCCTCCGCCGTAGCCCGGGCCTTTCGGCAGGTCTCCTCGTCGTAGAACTGGCTCTCGGCCGCTGTGGGCCGTGGGGCCAGAAGTCCGGATTTTTCCGGCGCAAACTGATTCAGCGTGGCAAGCGCCTGGTCGATCTGGCTCAGAAGCTCTTTCTGCTGATCCAAATCGCTTCCATCTCGCTGCAGAAGTCCGGCCCATTCCGGCTCGGTGAGCTTTTCTGTCTGCTCTGACACCTCCAGGCAGCCCAGACGCTGCAGCTTATCAAATAGCTTGTTTCGATCGGCACGGAGGGCGAGCATGTGCAGCCGTTTCATCTTAACGATTGCCATTTAGCTCATCACGATCCTTTCTACAATGCGGTCAGCCGCCTGACTGAGCCGTCCTTCCCCTCGTGTCCGCAGAACGGCACACTGGTTTTCTGCGTGATGCAGGATTTCCTGAGTGCGGGCTGCACCCTGGGCTTCTGCATTCTGCATCATTTCCTTCGCCTTGGCCTGAGCATCCATCTGACGCTGCTGCTGGAGGCGCTTTCCACGGTTTTCAGCATCCGCAAGGAGCTGCTTCGAGGCAGCAGCAGCCTCTTGCAGGTCGGTCTTTGCCTGGGCTTCTGCTTCTGCGATCTTTTTGATTGCATCCAGAGACATTGTATCACCGCCTTTACTTGAAAGTTTTTCTGCTTTGCTTTGCAAAACAGACGATAGACAGCTATCCAGAGGATTTGTTCATCTAATGTAGATTATACCGAGGTTGGCCGAAATATGTAAACATACTATTTTCACAAAAAATATCGGAAAAATATGTACCCTGATAGCAAAATCACGGAGTAATTGTGCAGTTCCACCGAAAAAATCGCCCCAGCTGGAAATTTGTCTCCAAATGACGAACATGGTAAATTTAATTCAACTAATAATTTACCTGCCTCTTTTAAAGAAACTGACCATTGGTCAGTATATTACGTATGCAAGGCCATGTCAACAGGGAATCTGCTTTTTTCGATTCTTTCAAATCTGGGGCTGTGCAGGCCCAGACAGCTCCTTATAGGTTTTTGCGATCAGCCAGGCCCCAATCAGGAAGGTAAGCACATCGGATACCGGCATAGAATACAGCACACCGTCCAGCCCAAACATCAGTGGCAGCACCAGTGCAAAGCCCACACCAAACACCACCTCACGGATCATAGAAAGCGCAGTAGAGGCGGCCGCTTTTCCCATGGCCTGGAGGAAAATGAAGCAGGCCTTATTGACACAGGCCAGAACCATCATACACAGATAGGTGCGGAAGGCCCGAACCGCAAACTCCGTATAATATGCGCTTTCGTTGGCAGCGCCAAAAATCTGAATCAGCCCCCGGGGGAATCCTTCCACCAGGATCAAAGCCACAGCACCCACGGCTGCCTCACAGAGAAGCAGTCTGGTAAACAGGTTTTTCACCCGCTCCCGGAGCTGGGCGCCCATGTTAAAGCCCACAATGGGGATGCAGCCTGCAGCCATGCCCACTACAATGGAAATCACGATCTGGAAGAACTTCATTACAATGCCCACCACGGCCATAGGGATCTGGGCATACTGCTCCTGACCGAAAACAGGATCCAGGGCACCATACTTCCGGAGCATATTGTTGATGGCTGCCATAGCTGCCACCAGGCTGATTTGAGAAAGGAAGCTGGTTACACCCAGCAGCAAAGTCTGGCCGCAGATGCCCTTTTCCAGCTTATAATCTCCGGCAGAGGGGCGAATGATCTTCATCCGGAACAGATACCAGATTGCCAGCACCGCAGTGACGACCTGGCCCAGCACCGTGGCCACAGCCGCACCCATCATACCCCAGTGGAACACAAAGATAAACACAGGATCCAGAATAATATTGATGACTGCGCCCGCCAGCGTGGAAACCATGGCAAACCTGGGGCTGCCATCTGCCCGGATAATGGGGTTCATGGACCGGCCAAACATATAGAATGGAATCCCCAGGGTGATGTAAAAGAAGTACTCCTTGGAATACCGGAAGGTTTCCTCATTGACAGTTCCGCCAAACATGGCGATAATACCGTCATCAAAGGCAAGATAAATGGCAGTCAAGATCAGGCTGAACACCAGGATCATTACCACACTGTTGCCCACGCTTTTTTTCGCCGTGACCTTCTCCTGCTTGCCCAGGGCAATACTGACAAAGGCACAGCAGCCGTCTCCCACCATCACCGCAATGGCCAGCGCCACCACCGTCAGGGGAAATACCACCGTATTGGCCGCATTGCCATAGGAGCCCAGATAGCTGGCATTGGCGATAAAGATCTGGTCAACAATGTTGTACAGGGCTCCCACCAGCAAAGAAATGATACAGGGAACGGCATACTGCCCCATAAGCTTTCCGATTTTCTCCGTGCCTAAAAATTGATTTGTTTGTTCCATATTGATTCACCTTTCCAATAAAATAAAAATGCGTAAGCCACAGATAAATCTGGACTTACGCATTTCTGCTACTCGATCACTATTCTGTTGGGCTTCGCAAAAAATAAAACGGCGGCCCATCTGCAACTGGATTTACGCAGATACGCCACACGCTGTAGCTATATTATAATGTATTTTTCGGATTATTTCAAATGTTTTTTGCCTTAAAAAGGGGCTGCCTCCCATGAGGCAGCCCCAAAAGGCAATTATGCGTTTGCAGCGTCCCGCTTCTTCAGATTTCTCTGAATGATGGTCATAAGAATGATGGGCACCAGCGCAGTGATTGCGCCCATGACAAAGGTGGAGGTAACATTCTCCACGGTAGCATGGAGCAGGTTTGCGGAAACCCAGTTGAAGAAGATGGAGCTGAAGCCCAGAGCCAGCATGGCAACGCCGTAGTTCACGCCAGAGTTCTTGGGCCCGAACAGGTCGGTGCAGAGGGCGGCATTGAGTGCGGAGGGGCCGCCGTAAGCGAAGGCGATCAGGGCGATGGTGGCAAAGTAGCCATAGCCGGTGATGAAGGTGGTGAGCACAGCACCCACGAAGGTGAGAATGCTCAGGATGTGCATGGTGGTGGTACGGCCCAGCTTGTCGCTGACGGTGGACATAATGATACGGCCAGCAGCGTTGGTGATACCGGTGAAGGACACGCAGGCAATGGCAGCGCTGGTGGTAAGGCCACGAGCCACGCCCAGATCCTTAATCAGGGGCACGCACAGGTTCCAGGTGCCGTTGATGAAGAAGATGGAGAAGAACAGGCACCAGAAGGAGGAGGTCTTCATAGCCTCACCCAGGGTGTAGTTCTTCTGAACGGCAGCAGCAGTCTTCTGCAGGTTCAGAGAAGCCATGTACTCCTCATCGGGCAGCTTGACAAAGCAGGTAGCAATCAGACCGAACACGGCGAATACCACAGCCAGAATCAGGAATACGGGCTTGAAGTTCACCACGCCGTCCTGGGTGAAGATACCCATCAGGGTGTTGGACAGGGGGGTGAAAATAACGGTGGACAGGCCGAATGCGCCACAGGCCAGGCCAGAGGCCAGACCACGGCGATGGGGCAGCCACTTCTGGATGCAGCTGATGCAGGCACCGTAAGCAAAGCCGGAGCCCAGGCCGCCCATGACACAGTAGGTCAGGTAGATGAGGCCGATGGTGCTCTCAGTCAGGAATGCGGTGAGGGCAATACCCAGAGAGAACAGGATCATGCCGCAGAAGCAGGTGGTTTTGGGGCCCTTCTTGTCGTTGATAAAGCCGCCGATCAGGTTGCCGGAAACGAAGGCCAGCAGCATGTAGGAAGAGACCATGCCCGCTGCGGAGGCAGTCCAGTGGAAGGACTCCACAATGGGGGTCTTGAACACGCTCCACAGGTACAGAATGCCCACGCAGAGCTGGACCACCAGTGCACAGCAAATCGGCAGGATGGCCCGGGAAGATTGCTTTTTGTTTTCCATAAAAATTCTTTCCTCCAAACATAATTTGAAAGCAAACACAGGGGGATTTCCCACTGTATTCGGATTTTCCGAACTTTTTGGTCAATTTCTAAGGGAACTTGTTGAAAATACAGCAAAAACCCAGAATCGAAACCTTATAAAGTATATCACTGGTTATCTATAATGTCAAGGTAGCAGAACAGAGGAAATATCAGAGAATCTTGGCCCAGAATTGTAAGGAACGCCTGTGCTGAACCGCCAAGCGTGAGCCGCATAAAAATATCTCCAACCGCATAGCTACGGCTGGAGATAGAAAAAATTTATTTTTTCATCTGTCTGCTTGACAGGGAGCAGATCAGATTTTGCAGCACACTCACGGAAATACTTAAACCGTTTTACTTGTCTGCCTTTCCATCCTTTTCGATGATGGCCCGGTTGATGGCACAGAGAATGGCCCGAAGGGAAGCCCGGTTGATATTGTGGCTCTTGCCCACGCCGAAGGCATCCTTTCCATCGGGGGTGGTAAGGTGGATGTAGCACACAGCCTGGGAATCAGAGCCGGAGGTAATGGCGTGCTCGGAGTAGTCCACAAAGTGGAACTGACCAATCTCGTAATCGGAGATGGCGTTAAAGAAGGCATCGACGGGGCCGTTGCCGGAGCCGGAGATCTCCAGCTCCCCGCCCTTATAGGAAAGGGCACCGTTGAAGGTCACCACCGGATCGTCTCCATGGGCCATAGACTCCTGGAAGCTGTGCCGCAGCAGGCCATAGGTCTTGTCCACATCCAGGTAGTTCTGGTCGAACAGCTCGAAAATCTGGCTGGGCAGCAGCTCCGTCCCCAGACGATCCGTCTCCTTCTGGACAATGGCACCAAACTCCGGGTGCATGGCCTTGGGGAGCGAGTAGCCAAAGTTGGTCTCCATAACAAAGGCAGCACCGCCCTTGCCGGACTGGGAATTGATCCGGATAATGGGCTCGTACTGACGGCCCACATCCGCAGGATCGATGGGCAGATAGGGCACCTCCCACATATCGGAGCCGGATTCCTTCATATACTGAACGCCCTTGTTGATGGCATCCTGATGACTGCCGGAGAAGGCGGTGAACACCAGCTGGCCCACATAGGGCTGCCGGGGATCGATCTTCATCCGGGTGCAGCGCTCATATACATTTTTGATCTTGTTGATATCCGAAAAGTCCAGCTCCGGATCCACGCCCTGGGTGTACATATTCATAGCCAGGGTCACCATGTCCACGTTGCCGGTACGCTCACCGTTACCGAAGAGGGTGGCCTCCATCCGCTCTGCCCCTGCCAGCAGGCCCATTTCTGCGGTGGCCACACCTTCGCCCCGGTCATTGTGGGGGTGGAGGGATATGATGGCACAGTCCCGGGAGGGCAGATTCCGAATAAAATACTCAATGCAGTCCGCAAAATAGTTGGGCATCATGTTTTCCACCGTGGAGGGCAGGTTCAAAATCACCGGATTCTCCGGAGTGGCATGGAGATGCTCAATGACCGCCTGGCAGATTTCTACCGCATAGTCCATTTCGGTGCCCATAAAGCTCTCCGGGGAATACTCATACCGCAGATTCATGCCGGAGGCAATGACCGGCTGGGACAGCTCATAGATCAAATCTGCCGCATCGGTGGCAATCTTGGTAATGCCGTCGGTGTCCATTTTGAATACCACCTTCCGCTGGAGGGTGGATGTGGAATTATAGAAGTGGAGGATGACATTCTTGGCACCCTGAATGGCCTCGAAGGTCTTCTGAATCAAATGGGGCCGGGCCTGCACCAGACCTGGATGGTCACATCATCGGGAATATGGTTGCCCTCAATGAGTTCCCGGCAG